>NZ_JBBHZJ010000002.1:662500-665000 GCF_049843535.1 Hydrogenophaga sp. T2
GGTATTTCAACGTTGGCTCCACCTGATCTAGCGACCAGGCTTCAAAGCCTCCCACCTATCCTACACAGATCTGTTCAAAGTCCAATACAAAGCTACAGTAAAGGTTCATGGGGTCTTTCCGTCTTTCCGCGGGGAGATTGCATCATCACAAACATTTCAACTTCGCTGAGTCTCGGGAGGAGACAGTGTGGCCATCGTTACGCCATTCGTGCAGGTCGGAACTTACCCGACAAGGAATTTCGCTACCTTAGGACCGTTATAGTTACGGCCGCCGTTTACTGGGACTTCGATCAAGAGCTTGCACCCCATCAATTAATCTTCCAGCACCGGGCAGGCGTCACACCCTATACGTCCACTTTCGTGTTTGCAGAGTGCTGTGTTTTTAATAAACAGTCGCAGCCACCTATTTTTTGCAACCCATTCGTGCTTCGATGTTCTCTACACACTACTAGGGCACACCTTCTTCCGAAGTTACGGTGTCAATTTGCCGAGTTCCTTCTCCCGAGTTCTCTCAAGCGCCTTAGAATACTCATCTCGCGCACCAGTGTCGGTTTGCGGTACGGTCGATCACAAGCTGAAGCTTAGTGGCTTTTCCTGGGACCCCTTTCAGTTACTTCGCGAGCAAGCTCGCTCGATCGACAGCCTCGGTATATGCGCGCCGGATTTGCCTAACGCGCGCCTACATCTGCCTAAACCGGGACATCCAACACCCGGATAACTTATTAAGATCCGTCCCCACATCGCACTTGTGATCGGTGCAGGAATATTGACCTGCTTGCCATCAGCTACGCATCTCTGCCTCGCCTTAGGGGCCGACTCACCCTACGCCGATGAACGTTGCGTAGGAAACCTTGCGCTTACGGCGAGCGGGCTTTTCACCCGCTTTAACGCTACTCATGTCAGCATTCGCACTTCTGATACCTCCAGCAGCCTTTACAAGCCACCTTCACAGGCTTACAGAACGCTCTCCTACCACTCGCCATTGCTGGCGAATCCGCAGCTTCGGTAACTGGCTTGAGCCCCGTTACATCTTCCGCGCAGGACGACTCGATCAGTGAGCTATTACGCTTTCTTTAAATGATGGCTGCTTCTAAGCCAACATCCTGACTGTTTTAGCCTTCCCACTTCGTTTCCCACTTAGCCAATTTTAGGGACCTTAGCTGGCGGTCTGGGTTGTTTCCCTCTTGAGTCCGGACGTTAGCACCCGGTGCTCTGTCTCCCAAGCTGTACTCATCGGTATTCGGAGTTTGCCTTGGTTTGGTAAGTCGCCATGACCCCCTAGCCAAAACAGTGCTCTACCCCCGACGGTAATACTTGAGGCACTACCTAAATAGTTTTCGGAGAGAACCAGCTATTTCCAGGTTTGTTTAGCCTTTCACCCCTATCCACAGCTCATCCGCCAGTTTTGCAACACTGGTCGGTTCGGACCTCCAGTACCTGTTACGGCACCTTCATCCTGGCCATGGATAGATCACCTGGTTTCGGGTCTACACCCAGCGACTGAATCGCCCTATTCGGACTCGGTTTCCCTGCGCCTACCCTATTCGGTTAAGCTTGCCACTGAATGTAAGTCGCTGACCCATTATACAAAAGGTACGCCGTCACCCTTGCGGGCTCCGACTTTTTGTAAGCATGCGGTTTCAGGATCTATTTCACTCCCCTCCCGGGGTTCTTTTCGCCTTTCCCTCACGGTACTTGTTCACTATCGGTCGATGATGAGTATTTAGCCTTGGAGGATGGTCCCCCCATCTTCAGACAGGATTTCACGTGTCCCGCCCTACTTTTCGCAAGCTCAGTACCACACAGGTCTTTTCGCGTACGGGGCTATCACCCACTATGGCCGCCCTTTCCAGAGCGTTCCGCTAAGTCTTGTGCTATCACTTGCAGGCTTCTCCGATTTCGCTCGCCACTACTTTCGGAATCTCGGTTGATGTCTTTTCCTCGAGCTACTGAGATGTTTCAGTTCACCCGGTTCGCCTCGCACACCTATGTATTCAGTGTGCGATACCTTTCGGTGGGTTTCCCCATTCGGAAATCTCCGGATCAAAGCTTATTTGCCAGCTCCCCGAAGCTTATCGCAGGCTATCACGTCCTTCGTCGCCTATCATCGCCAAGGCATCCACCACATGCTCTTATTCACTTGACCCTATAACTTTGACGCCTGACCGAGTGTTTCCACTCATGCAAGCCTCATCGCCATCCGTATCAAGCAAATGCTTGCCGGGTCTTTCACCCGGCGCGTTATGCCGTATCCAATTTGCTATCAAATTGAATATTCGTTGACGCAATCAAAATGTTGCTGATGGCACGGTGCGCACCGACCTTTACGACAGTACGCTTTCCATCAGCAACGCTGATTTCGACTCTATGAATTTTTAAAGAACAGCCGTGCAGCCACGAGGACTGCTGATTGTCGAACACAAGAACGACAACACCGAAACGCACTGCAATTGCAACGCGCTTGGGCGTGGTGTCTCACGAACAAGGAATGGTGGAGGAT
>NZ_JBBHZJ010000002.1:667500-717013 GCF_049843535.1 Hydrogenophaga sp. T2
CCGATGATGGCGCGCTCCAGGTACAAGGCGGGGTGCGGGTGACCTATGTACCCCAGGAGCCGGCACTGTCCGAGGAGGACACCGTATTCACCGCAGCCAGCGCCGGGCTCAAAGATGCCATCCTGGCCCGCGAGCAGTTCGAACGCGGCGGCGACGGCGCCGATCTGCACCAGCTGCAGGCGCGCATTGAAGCGCTGGATGCCTGGAACTGGGAAAGCCGGGTGGCGGAGACCCTGGACCGTCTGCACCTTGATCCGCAGCTTCGCATCGGCGCGCTCTCGGGCGGCAACCGCAAGCGCGTGGCGTTGGCGCAGGCGCTGGTGAGCCGGCCCGACGTGATCCTGCTGGATGAGCCCACCAACCACCTCGACCTCGACAGCATCACCTGGCTGGAAGACCTGCTGCTGGATTTCCCGGGTAGCGTGGTGGTCATCAGCCACGACCGGGCCTTTCTCGATCGCGTGACCACCCGCATCGTCGAACTCGACCGCGGCCGCCTGCTCAGTTTCCCGGGCAACTTTGCGCAGTACCAGGTGCTGAAGGACTCACAGCTCGCGCAGGAGGCGGTGATCAGCGCCAAGGCGGACAAGCTGCTGGCCCAGGAAGAGGTCTGGATCCGCAAAGGCGTGGAGGCGCGCCGCACGCGCGCCCAGGGCCGCATCGTGCGCCTGGAACGGCTGCGCGAGCAGCGCGCCAGCCGCCGCGATGCCGTGGGCCGCGTCAAGCTGGAGATCGACAGCGGCTCGGCGAGCGGCAAGATCGTCTCCGAACTGCAGGGGGTGAGCAAATCGTTCGCCCTGCCCGACGGCGGCCACAAGACGGTCGTTCGGGACTTCTCAGCCACCATCCTGCGCGGCGACAAGATCGGTCTTATCGGCCCCAATGGCGCCGGCAAGACCACCTTGCTCAAACTCATCCTGGGCGAACTGGCGCCCGACAGCGGCAGCGTGCGCCAGGGCAGCCGCGTCCAGGTGGCCTATTTCGACCAGATGCGCGAGCAGGTGAACCTGGACGCCACGCTCGAGGACTTCATCAGCCCGGGCAGCGAATGGATCGAGATCGGTGACAAGCGCACGCATGTCAAAAGCTACCTGAGCGACTTCCTCTTCTCACCGGCGCGCGCGAACGCACCGGTGCGGACCTTGTCGGGCGGGGAGCGCAACCGGCTCTTGCTGGCCCGCCTGTTCGCACGCCCGGCGAACGTGCTTGTGCTCGACGAGCCCACGAACGACCTCGATATCGACACGCTGGAGCTGCTCGAGGAGCTGCTGCAGCAATACGACGGCACCGTGTTCCTGGTCAGCCACGACCGCCGCTTTCTGGACAACGTGGTCACCAGCACGCTGGTGGCCGAAGGCGAAGGCCGCTGGCGCGAGTACGTGGGCGACGTGCAGGACTGGCTGACCCAGTCGGCCCGCGCGGCCGCGAGCGCCCCTGCGGCGCCCGTGGCCAAGCCCGCGGCTCGACCCGCCGCCCCCGCGCCGGCCGAGGCCGCGCCGCCGCGGCGCAAGCTGAGCTACAAGGAGCAGCGCGAGTGGGACGCGCTGCCCGGCCAGATCGCGGCGCTCGAGGCCGAACAGGCCGCGCTGTCGGCCGAACTCGGCGATGGCAGCCTGTACGCCAGCCATCCGGCGCGCGCCGCCGAGATCGCCGAGCGCCTGGTGGCGGTGGAAGAGGCCTGGATGGCCGCGCTCGAACGCCAGGAAGCACTGGGCGTGCGCTGACGCCGCGGCTCAGGCCTCGGCCACGCGGCGCGAAAACACGCGCCAGAAGGCGGCGTCCTGGGCGGTGGCGAAATTGATGCGCATCAGCGTGCTTGGCTGGCGCACGGCATGGAACAGGCCACCGGGCGCGATCAGGTAACCATCGTCGATCAGCCGCTGCGCCAGCGCATCGGTGTCCACGCCGGTGTCGAGCCATCCGAACAGGCCCATGGGCTCGGCCACGAAGCGGCAGCCGGCCGCCATCGCCAGCTTGACGCTACGCGCGCGGGCGGCGTCGAGCCGCGCGCGGATGCGCTCGGCGTGCCGGCGCAACTGCCCTTGTTCGATGCAGTGGGCCAACGCCTTTTCGAGCAGGGCCGGCGTGGTCAGCGTGCTGAGCAGCTTGGTGTCGAGCAGCGGCTCCACCAGGCCAGGCGGCGCGGCCATGAAGCCGATGCGCCAGTTGGGCGCCAGGATTTTCGCGAAGCCGCTCACGTAGATCGTGCGCTGCAGGCCATCGAGCGCACACAGCCGTGTGGCGTGTTCGGGCGCGATGTGACCGTAGGTATCGTCTTCGACGATGTGGAAGCCAAAGCGCTGCGCGAGCTGCAGCAGGCGGTGCGCACTGCCGGGCGACAGGCTGTAGCCGGTCGGGTTGTGCAGCACGCTCACGCTCACGAACAGCTTGGGTCGGTGCGCCTCGGCCAGCCGCTCCATCACGCCCAGGTCGGGGCCTTCGGGGCCGCGCGGCACGGGCAGCACGCGCATGCCCAGCGCGGTCAGGCGCGCGAACTCCACCGACCACCCCGGCTCCTCCACCAGCACCGGGTCGCCCGGGCGCAGCAGCGTGCGGCTCACGATGTCGAGCGCGTGCGTGGCGCCGACCGTGGTGATGATCTGCTCGGTGCCCGCATTCACGCTGATGGACGCGAGCTTTTGCGCCAGCACACGCCGCAGCCCGTGATCGCCCATGGGCTCACCGTAGTGCAAGGACGCGTCGTTGAGCGCCCGCGTGGCGACCACGCGGCGCACCGCGGCGGGCATGAACTCCGACTCCAGCCAGTCGGGCGGGAACGCGCCCATGCCGGGCTGGGGTTTGTCGCTCACGCGGTGGAACATGCCGCGGATCAGCGCCGTCGCATTGATCGGCCCCATGTTCTGCGGTGCGGCCGAGGGGCTGCGCGCATCGGTCCGCGGCGACAAGGCCTCGCGCACGAAGAAGCCGCGCTGCTTGCGCGCCTGCACCAGGCCTTGCGCCAGCAGCAGGTCGTAGGCGGCCACCACGGTGGACGGGCTCACGCCATGCAGCCGCGCGCATTCGCGCACCGAGGGCAGCCGCGCGCCAGGCGCCAGCAGCCGCTGCCGGATGCGTTCGGCGTATCGCTCGGCCAGTTGTTCGGTGAGCGACTGTGTCGCGCTCTTCATGAGCATGGGAAGCCCTCGGCTGTATGGACGGCATGGGCAGTACAGATTCACATCTGAGCCGGTGAACTGTATTGCTTGTGTATTGATGGGCGAGGGTACATTGATCGCCCCGACACCGCCAGCCCCCCATGTCCGCCACCGAACTGACCGCCCTGCTGCTCTTCTGCACCGCGATGAGCTTTTCGCCCGGGCCCAACACCACCCTGTCCACCGCGCTCGCGGCCAACTTCGGTCTGCGGCGCGCGCTGCGGTTCTGCCTGGCCGTGCCCACGGGCTGGACCCTGCTCATGCTGGTCACCGGCCTCGGCCTGGGCGCCCTCATCACCGGCGTGCCGCTGTTGCGCTGGGCGGTCAAGTTGGGGGGTGTCGCCTACATGCTGTGGCTGGCCTGGCAGTTGGCCCGGGCGGGCAGCCTGTCGCAGGCCGACCCGGCGCGGCTGCAGGTGGGCTTCTGGCAGGGGGTGGGCCTGCAGTTCCTCAACATCAAGGCCTGGATGCTCGCGCTCACGCTCAGCGCCGGCTGGGTGGTCAGCGCCGCCGGCGCGCCCGCGCCCAACCCGGGCGAGCGGCTGCTGCTGGTCTGCCTGGTGATGGTGCTGTTCGCGTTCTCGAGCAACTTCGCCTACGCACTCATCGGCTCGCTGCTGCGTGCCTGGCTGGCGCAGGGCCGGCGGCTGTTGTGGTTCAACCGCGTGCTGGCCGCCGTGCTCGTGGCCACCGCGCTGTGGATGCTCACCGTATGAGGCGCGGCATGAAGGGTGGCCTGATGAGCGACGAGACGCGCGGCCTGCTGCTCGGCCTGCTGGGTGTGGCGGTGTTCGGCCTCACCCTGCCCATGACGCGCCTGGCCACCGGCAGCGCCGACGCGCCGCAGCTCTCGCCCTGGTTCGTGACCTGGGCGCGCGCGGCCATCGCGGGCCTGCTGTCCATCGCCTACCTCGGGCTCACGCGCTCGCCGTGGCCGCAGCGCGCGCAGCGCGGTCCGCTGGCGCTCGCGGCGCTGGGCAACGTGCTGGGCTTTCCGCTGCTGCTGGGCTGGGCGCTGCGCCACGTCACGGCCAGCCATGCCGCGGTGTTCATCGCGCTGCTGCCGCTGGCCACCGCGGCCACGGCGGCCTGGCTCATGCACCAGCGCGCGCGCATCGGCTTCTGGCTGTTCGCGGGCCTGGGCAGCGCACTGGTGGTGGCGTTCAGCCTGCTGCGCGCCCACCAGATGGGTCACGGCTTCGGCTTCACCTGGGCCGACACCCTGCTCGTGGGCGCGGTGCTCGCGGCCGCGCTGGGCTACGTGGGCGGCACGCAGGTCACGCCGACGCTGGGCGCCGAGCGCGTGATCAGCTGGGTGTGCGCGCTCGCCCTGCCCATCACGTTGCCCGGCGCGCTGCTCACCTGGCCCACGCAGGCGGTGAGCGCCGGCGCCTGGATCGGCCTGGCCTACGTCGCGGTGTTCTCCATGTGGGCTGGCTTCTTCGCGTGGTTTCGCGGGCTCGCCCTGGGCGGGGCGCTGCGCGTGAGCCAGTTGCAGTTGATCCAGCCTTTCATCGCCATCGCGGTAGCGGTTCCCCTGCTGGGCGAATCGCTCGAAACGCTTACGCTCGTGTTCGCGCTGGCCGTGGTGGCCAGCGTGTTCCTCGGCCGCCGCTTCGGCGGCGCCCCTTCCGCCACCACGCCCCGTCCCACCGCCAAGGCCACGCCATGAACAAGCCCTCCTGGACCCTGTCGCGCCGCGCAGAGCGCATGAACCCCTCCGTGCTGCGTGAAATCCTCAAGGTCACCGAGCGCCCCGGCATCATCAGCTTCGCAGGCGGCCTGCCCTCGCCGCGGACCTTCCCGGTCAGCGCATTCGCCGAGGCCTGCGCCGATGTGCTGCGCAACGACGCCTCGGCCGCGCTGCAGTACGCGGCCAGCGAAGGCCATGCGCCACTGCGCGAATGGGTGGCACAGCAGCTGCCCTGGAACGTCGACCCGTCGCAGGTGCTGATCACCACGGGCAGCCAGCAGGGCCTCGATCTCGTGGCCAAGGTGTTGATCGACAGCGGCAGCCGCGTGCTGGTGGAAACGCCGACCTACCTGGGCGCGCTGCAGGCCTTCTCGCCCATGGAGCCGGTGTTCAATGGCGTGGCCGGCGATGCCGAGGGCGTGGACCCCGACGACCTGCGCCGCCAGGCGCCGGGCGCGCGCTTCGTCTACCTGCTGCCCAACTTCCAGAACCCCACGGGCCGCACCATGAGCGAAGCGCGCCGCGCCGCGGTGGCCCAGGCCGCGCTCGACACCGGCCTGCCGATCGTGGAAGACAACCCCTATGGCGACCTGTGGTTCGACGCCCCGCCGCCCGCGCCGCTGACCGCGCGCAACCCCGAGGGCAGCATCTACCTGGGCTCGTTTTCCAAGGTGCTCGCACCCGGACTGCGCCTGGGCTTTCTGGTGGCGCCCAAGGCCATCTACCCCAAGCTGCTGCAGGCCAAGCAGGCGGCCGACCTGCACACGCCCGGGTTCAACCAGCGCCTGGTGAGCCGTGTGCTCGAGGGCGGCTTCCTCGAGCGCCACGTGCCCACGATCCGCGCGCTGTACCAGGCGCAATGCCGCCACATGCTGGCCGCGCTCGAGCGCGACATGGCCGGCATGGACGTGCGCTGGAACGCGCCGGTGGGCGGCATGTTCCTGTGGCTGCGCCTGCCCGAGGGCATGGACGCGACCGCGTTGCTGCCGCACGCGGTCGAGCGCGGCGTGGCCTTCGTGCCGGGCGCGCCCTTCTACACCGACCTGCCCGACGCGCGCACGCTGCGCCTGTCCTTCGTGACCGCGAGCACCGAGCAGATCGACCGCGGCATCGCCGCGCTCGCGCAGACCGTGCGCGAGCACCTGCCCAGCCCCGTGGCCGCCTGACCCCATGGGCCTGCACCTTTGGGGCCGCCTGAGCTCGATCAATGTGCGCAAGGTGGTGCTGTGCGCGCAGTGGCTGGGTCTGTCGCTGCCGCGCACCGACGCCGGCATGGCCCACGGCGTGGTCGACACGCCGGGCTACCGCGCGCTGAACCCCAACGGCCTCGTGCCGCTGCTGCAGGACGGCGACTTCGCGCTCTGGGAGAGCAACGCCATCGTGCGCCACCTGTGCGCGCGCGAAGGCCGCGGCTACCCGGCCGACCTGCGCCAGCGCGCCGACGCCGACCGCTGGATGGACTGGCAGCAGACCACGCTCAACCGCGCGGGCGGGCCGGCCTTCGTGCAATGGATCCGCACCCCGGCCGAGCGGCGCGACCACGCCGCCATCGAGGCCTCGGTGCGCGCCACCGAGCCGCTGCTCGACTGGCTCGACGCCCACCTGGCGCAACGCGCCTTCATGGCCGGCACCGAGGCCACCATGGCCGACTTCCCCATCGTCTGCGAGCTGCACCGCTGGTTCGGCCTGCCGCAGCCGCGGCGCGCGCGGCCGCACCTCGACCGTTACTTCGAGCACTGGCTCGCGCAGCCCTGCAGCCGCGGTGTGCTCGACCTTCCCCTGCAATGAACCCGCCATGAAAACCCGCCCCTTCGCCCAGGTCGACGTCTTCACCGCCACGCCCTACCGCGGCAACCCGCTCGCGGTGGTGCTCGACGGCAGCGGCCTGAGCACCGAGCAGATGCAGCACTTCACGAACTGGACCAACCTGTCGGAGTGCACCTTCCTGCTGCCGCCCACGCAGGCCGGCGCCGACTACCGCGTGCGCATCTTCTGCCCCGGCCGCGAGCTGCCGTTCGCCGGGCACCCCACGCTGGGCACGGCCCACACCTGGCTCGCCGCGGGCGGCCGGCCCGCGGGCGAACACCTGGTGCAGGAATGCGGCGTGGGCCTGGTGAAAATCCGCCGTGACGGCGCTCGCCTGGCCTTCGCCGCGCCGCCGCTGCGCCGCTCGGGCCCGCTCGACGAGGCCGACGTGGCGCTGATCGCGCGCGGCCTGGGCGTGGCCCGTGGCGACATCGTGGCGCACAGCTGGTGCGACAACGGCCCGGGCTGGCGCGGCGTGATGCTGCGCAGCGCCGAACAGGTGCTCGCGCTCAGGCCCGACGCCGCGGTGCTCGCGGGCCTGGACGTCGGCGTGGTCGGCCCGCGCGGCAAGGTCGGCGTGGTCGGGGCCAGCGACAGCGAAGGCATCGCCTTCGAGGTGCGCGCCTTCTTCCCCGGCAACAACGGCCTGGCCGAAGACCCGGTGACCGGCAGCCTGAACGCCGCGCTCGCGCAGTGGCTGATCGGCGCGGGCATGGCGCCCGGGCGTTACGTGGCCTCGCAAGGCACGGCCCTGCAGCGCGCGGGCCGCGTGCACGTGGACCGCGCGGCCGACGGCACCGTGTGGATCGGCGGCGAAACCGTCACCTGCATCGAAGGCACGGTGCGCTTGTGACCGCGGCCTTCGACCACCTCGTGGTCGGTGCGGCCACGCTCGACGAAGCCGTGGCCTGGTGCGAACGCACGCTGCGACGCACGCCCGACCCCGGCGGCGCGCACCCGCTGTTCGGCACCCACAACCGGCTGCTGCGGCTCGACGGCTGCGAACGCGCCTACCTCGAGCTGATCGCGGTCAACCCGGCGGCCCGACCCACGCGCGCCGCCCCGCTCAAGCGCTGGTTCGACCTCGACCAGCCCGCCATGGCCCGGCGCCTGGCGGTCCACGGCCCGCAGGCCATCCACTGGGTCGCGCGCGTGGCGGACATCGAAGCCGCGCGGCGCACCTGGCTCGCACTCGGCATCGACCCGGGCCCGGTGCTCACCGCCTCGCGCGAAACGCCGCGCGGCCTGCTGCAATGGCGCATCACCGTGCGCGACGACGGCGCGCGCCTGTTCGACGGTGTGCTGCCCACGCTGATCCAGTGGGGCGGGCTGCACCCCACGAGCACCCTGCCGCCGTGCGGTCTGCAACTGCAGGGGCTGTCGCTTGCACACACCGAAGCCGCCACCGTGCGGGCCGCGCTCGACGCCATCGGCCTGCACACGGTGGCGGTGCGCCACGGCGCACCCGCCATCGGTGCGCAGCTACACGCCGCCGACCTGCCCGCCCTCACTTTGCACACGCCGCCATGAGCCCTGCCCTGCCCTGCCTCACCGACATCGAAGACGCCGCCGCCGTCGTCTACCGCGCGTTCGGCGCCACGCCCCAGTACCGCTGGGCCACGCTGAGCGCTCGGCTGGGCACCGAGTGCTGGCTCAAGCACGAGAACCACACGCCCGTGGGTGCGTTCAAGATCCGCGGCGGCCTCACCTACTTCCACGCGCTGGCCCGGCGCGGCGCGCTGCCCCGGGCCGTGATCAGCGCCACGCGCGGCAACCACGGCCAGAGCGTGGCCTGGGCCGCGCGCGCGCACGGCGTGCCCTGCACCATCGTCGTGCCGCACGGCAACTCGGTCGAGAAAAACGCGGCCATGCGCAGCCTGGGCGCTCGGCTCGTCGAGCACGGCGACGAGTTCCAGACCGCGCGCGAGCACGCGATCGAACTCGCCGCGCAACAGGGCGCCCACATGGTGCCCAGCTTCCACGCCGACCTGCTCAGCGGCGTGGCCACGGCATGGTGGGAATTCCTGCGCGCCGCGCCGCACCTCGAGGTGCTCTACGTCCCGATCGGCCTGGGCTCGGGCGTGTGTTCGGCCATCGCGGCCAAGCGCGCGCTGGGCCACGCGGTGCGCATCGTGGGCGTGGTGAGCGCCCACGCCACCACCTACGCCGATTCGCTCGCCGCCGGCCGCGTGGTGGAGGCGGCGGTGAGCACCGAACTCGCCGACGGCATGGCCTGCCGGGTGGCCGACGCCCAGGCCCTGGCGGTCATGGCCGAGGGCCTGGACCACCTGGTGCACGTGAGCGACGCCGAGGTGGCGCAGGCCATGCGCATGCTGTTCGCCGACACGCACAACGTGGCCGAAGGCGCGGGCGCCGCGGGCTTCGCGGCGGCCTGGAAGGAACGCGCGCAGCTGCGCGGCCGGGTGGTGGGCACCACGCTCAGCGGCGGCAACGTCGACAGCGCGCGCCTGGCGCAGGTGCTTGCGCCCGCGGCCACGCCGCTGGCGGCCGAGGCCACCGCCTGACCGGACTCAGGCCGCGGCCGGCTTGATCAGGCGCGCCACGACCTCGCAGAACTGGTCGACCGCGTCGGTCTTGAAGACCACCTCGCGCACGCCCGCGGCCTTGGCCTGGGCCTGCAGCTCGTCGGTGATGTAGCCCGAGGCCACGGCCACCGGCAGCGTGGGGTCGGCCTCGAGCGCCTGGCGCGCCACGTCCAGACCCGACAGGCCGGGCATGTTGTAGTCGGTGAGCAGCAAGGCGAAATGGCCCGGGCGTTCGCGCACCAGCGCGAGCGCTTCTTCCTGCAGACCCACCGCGGTCACGCGGTAGCCGCGGCGCTCGAGCAGGCGGCGCACCAGAAACACGAGCGTGTCGTCGTCGTCGAGGTACAGGACGTGCGGGGCCTGACCATCGTCGGCCAGCGGTCGGGGCGGGGCAGGGTTTTCCACGCGGGTCATTGTGACGGGTTTGGGAGCGGGTGCGGCCAAGGCCGGAGCGGCGGGGGGAAACAGCAGCGTGACGGTGGTGCCGGCGTCCACACTGCTGCGCAGCGCGATGTGGCCGCCATGGGCCTCCACGATACCCATCACCACCGGCAGGCCCAGGCCCGTGCCCTGGCCCACCGGCTTGGTGGTGAAGAAGGGTTCGAACACCCGGCGCAGCACGGTCTCGTCCATGCCGCAGCCTTCGTCGATGACGCGCAGGCGCAGCGCGGGCTGGTCCACCGCGCGGCAGGCCTGGGCCAGCTCGGGCGGCAGCTCGGGGGCGTCGGCGGCGACGGTGTCGAGCACGAAGCTCACACGGCCGCTGCGGGTCTGCATGGCATGCAGGGCGTTCGTGCCGAGGTTCACCAGCACCTGCTGCAGCTGCGTGGCGTCGCCCTCGATGTCGGGCACCGGGTCGGCCAGCGACTGCACCAGCTGCACCCGCGGCGGCAGCGCCGCGCGCAGCAGGGCGCACGACTCGCTCACCATCGCGGCCAGCTGCAGGCGTTCGCGCGCCAGGGGCTGCTGGCGGCTGAAGGCCAGGATCTGCCGCACCAGCTCGCGCCCGCGCCGCGCCGCGGTGGCGATCTCGGCCAGGCTCTCGTGCGCGCGCGCCGCCGGTGGCAGGTCTTCGCGCGCGATGTCGGCATTGCCCAGGATGGCCGCGAGGATGTTGTTGAAATCGTGCGCCACGCCGCCGGCCAGCGTGCCCAGCGCCTGCATCTTCTGCGACTGCGCCAGCCGCGCCTGCAGCGCCTTCTGTTCGGACTGCGCGGCCTTCATGGCCGTGATGTCGATGAAGGTCAGCACCACGCTGCGCAGGCCGCCGTGCGCATCGCTTTCGGGATAGCCGCTGCACAGCGCCCAGCGCGGCGGCTGGCCGGCCTCGCCGGGCAGGCCCACGATCACGTCGCGCACCGGCTGGCCCGTGACCAGCACGCGCTCGAAAGGCATGTCGTGGCGGCGCAGCGGCTGGCCGTCTTCACCGAGCAGCTTCCAGTCCACGCGCACCGGCTCGGGCAGCAGGCTGCTGCCACCGGTGACGGACCAGCCCAGCAGGCGGCGCGCCGCGGTGTTCACGCGCCACAGCGTCTGGTCGGGGTGGAACACCATCACGCCGGCGTCGAGGTTGTCCACCAGGCGGCGCAGGTCGGCCTCGCGCTGGCGCTGCTCCGCGCGCGCGGTGTCGGCGTCGTCGCGCAGGCGCAGCGTGACCAGGCCGTAGTAGGCGAGCGAATTGAAGAGGAAAACGAAGAAGAAGCAGAACAGCATCAGGCCGACGACCTGCTGCGGCTGCAGCTTCAGCGCCTGCGCCAGCACCAGCGAGGCCACCATGAGACTGGCCTGCGCGCGCAGCGCCCAGCGCACGGCCCGCCACTCCATGGGCAGGGGCCGCGGCGCGTGGCGGCGCACGTCGCGCATGATCAGCCCCACCAGCGTGAGGTTGGTCGCCGCCCACAGCAGGTGGCGCGCCCCCAGGCTGTCGAACCCGACGATGAAGTACACGTAGAGCGGGGCCTCTGCCGCGATCACCAGGGCCATGGTTTGCAGCAGCCGCCGCGTCGGCAGGCCCAGGTGCGCGCGCAGGCCGGTCCACAGCAGCGTGAACGCGCTGGTGAACAACAGGTTGGTCAGCGGCAGCGCGACCCCGGTCGGCAGCCAGGGCCGCACCGCGACCGACAGCAGCGCGAGCAGGTGCACGCCGCAGGCCAGCGCCCACCAGCCCGAGCCGGCCATGTGCCGCACGCGCCGGTGCTGCAGCAGGAAGGCCGCCGCCACCACGATGTCCACACCGATCCACAAGGCCAGCAGCGTTTGCAGGTCGTACCACATGTCGTTGTTCGGGCGGGGGTCGGAAGAGGCCGTTCAGCGGCCCTTCGGGGGACACCGTTGGACCTATTTCAACACGGGCCCACCCGCCCTGGCGGGCGGAAAAGCGGGGCCAAAAGCATGCATTCCTGCGTCGGGCGTGATCCCGGCGTGATGGGCTTTCGCGCAGGTGACAGCGCGGCGGCGGCCAGTCGCTGCGGGGACAAAACCCGCCGCGGCCCAGCGCCGAGAATCGCGCGCATGGGAATGCTTTACCTCGTGCGGCACGGCCAGGCCTCGTTCGGCGCCGACGACTACGACCAGCTCAGCGAGCTCGGCCAGCGCCAGTCGGTGCGGCTGGGCCGCTACTGGGCCGAGCGTGGCCTGCGCTTCGACGCCGTGATCACCGGCTCGCTCAAGCGCCATGCGCAGACCTTCGCGGGCATCGCCGAAGGCGCTGGCCTGGACCTGCAGCCCCTGGTGTGGCCTGGCCTCAATGAATACGACAGCGAGGCCGTGATCCGCGCCATCCACCCGCAGCCGCTGGCGCGGCCCGACACCCCCGAGCTGTACCGGCACCACTTCCGGCTGCTGCGCGACGGCCTCACGCAGTGGATGGCGGGCACGGTGAGCCCGCGCGGCATGCCGAGCTACGACGACTTCGTCAAAGGCGTCACCGGCGCGCTCGACCACGTGCGCCAGCAGCACGCGGGCCAGAACGTGCTGATCGTGTCCAGCGGCGGGCCGATCTCGACCGCCGTGGGCCATGTGCTCGGCCTGAGCCCCGAAGCCACGATCGAACTCAACCTGCGCATCCGCAACAGCGCGGTGAGCGAGTTCCAGTTCAACCCCAAGCGGCACAGCCTGCTCACCTACAACACGCTGCCGCACCTCGACCACCCGGACCACCGGGACTGGATCACCTACGCCTGAAGCGTCTCGGGCGGCAGCTGGTGGATCTCGGCGAGCAGCCGGGCCAGCGCGCGGCCGGCCGCGTCGAGCAGGGCCTGGCCGTTGTCAACGGTGGCGGCGGCCGCATTGCCCACCGCGCCCGAGGGATTGAGGTCCTGCGTCTGCCAGGCGAAGCGCGCACTGCGGCCGTTGCCCAGCAACGGGTAGGCCGCGGCGCGGTCTTCGCTGGTGGAGCGGAAGTGCTGCGCGAGCGCCATGCGCACGCGCTCGGGGCGCAGCGCCAGCATCAGGCCCGTCTCCACCTCACCGCCGTGGATGCCGAAGCGGTGTTCGTGCGCCGAAAAGCGCGCGTTCACGTCCTCGCCCCGGGCATCGAGCAGGGGCCACTGGAACCAGCTGGTGCTGAAGGCCATGAGGCCGCGGCGCGCGCGCAGATCGCGCGCCACCGGGTCGAGCAGCCCCACCTGGCCGCCATGGGTGTTGAAGAGCACGAAGCGCTTCACGCCCGCGTCGGCCACGCAGTCGCCGAGCTCGGTCCACACGCGGATCAGGGTGTCGGCCTTGAGCGTGAGCGTGCCCGCGAACGCGGTGTGCTCGGGCGAGAAACCCACCACCTGCGGCGGCAGGAACAGCACGGGCAACTCGGGGGCCAGGTGCGGCAGCGCCGCCTCGATCACGCCCTGCGCGATGTCGGCGTCCACCGACAGCGGCAGGTGCGGGCCGTGCTGCTCGATCGCGGCCACGGGCAGCACGGCGATCGTGCGCTCGCGGTCGAGGGCGCTGAAATCGGCGGTGGTGAGGTCGCTCCAGAAGCGCGACGGCAGGGCTTGCGGCATCGCGCGATCTTACGGCGCTCAATGCCCTTCGTAGAGCCAGCGGCGCGACCAGGGCAGCTCGCCGGCCACGCGGCCCGAGGGCCGGCACAGCACCTGGAACAGCGCGATCTGGTCGTGCTCGAAGGCCCAGGCGCAGCCGGCCAGGTAGACGCGCCAGATGCGCCAGGTCTTTTCGTCGACCATGGCGCGCAGCCGCTCGGCGCGGGCCTCGAAGCGCTCGCTCCACAGCGTGCAGGTGCGCGCGTAGTGCCGCCGCAGGTTCTCGATGTCGAAAGCCTCGAGCCCGCCCTCCTGCAGCGTGCTCAGCACGGTGCCGATGTGGGGCAGCTCGCCCTGCGGGAACACGTAGCGGTCGATGAAGCTGCCGCCGCCCTGGGCGGTTTCGCCGTCGTCGGGGTCGGTGCTGGTGATGCCATGGTTCATGGCCCAGCCCTCGGGCCGCAGCAGCTTGCGGATCTGCGCGAAGTACGGCACCAGGTGGTTCAGGCCCACGTGCTCGAACATGCCCACGCTGGTGATGCGGTCGAAGGGCGCATCGCTCACGTCGCGGTAGTCCTGCAGCCGGATCTCCACGCGGTCCTGCAGCCCGGCCCGCTTCACGCGCTCGGTCGCGAGCTCGTGCTGGTTCTTGGACAAGGTGATGCCCACGCAGCGCGCGCCGAAGTGCTGCGCCGCGCGCAGCACCAGCGCGCCCCAGCCGCAGCCGATGTCGAGCAGGCGCTGGCCGGGCTGCAGCCGGATCTTGCGCAGGATGTGGTCGATCTTGGCGAGCTGCGCCTGATCGAGCGACTCGTTGCCCTCTTCGAAGTAGGCGCACGAATACACCATGTTCTCGTCGAGCCACTCGCGGTAGAAGGCGTTGGACACGTCGTAGTGGTACTGGATGGCCTGGGCATCGCTCTCGCGCGTGTGCGAGAAGCTGCGCTTGATGCGCCCGAGCAGGCCGTTTTCGGGCTGGGCGTGTTCGGCCAGCGCGTGCGCGGTCTCGAGCACGTCGGGCAGCGAGCCCTCGACGTCGATCAGGCCTTCCACGTAGGCCCGGCCCAGCGTGTCCAGGTTGGGGTCGATGAGCAGGGGCAGGCCGCTTGCGTCCTTCACGCGGATGGTCACGGCCGGCTGCTCGAAGTGCCCCAGGTCCAGCGGTGTGCCGCCGTCGCGCCAGTACAGGCGCACCGGCAGGTTGACCTTGTCCTGCATGCGCCGCGCCCAGGGCAGCAGCGCCATTTCCACGATCGCTCCCATGTGGTTTCCCCCCAGATGGTGATGACGGTGTTGAGCCAGAAGACCGGTTGTACCGAAAAAGCGCTGGCCGCGTGAAGCCCCCGGGGCGGACGGGGCACCCCCGCGCGGAACTCGGGCGCCCATGGCCCCTCATACCCCGGTCGGCCCGCGCGGGCCGACAATCCCTGCGCCATGAACCTGTCCCTGCTGGCCGCCCGCGCGCGGCAAACCCTGTGCCTGCTCTCGGTGGCCCTGCTGGCGCCGCTGGCTTCGTTCGCCCCGCTGGCCGCGGCCCAGACCGGCCTGCCCGGCGGCGTGGCCAACGGCGTGTTTCAGTCGGCCCAGACGCGCGCCGAGCTCGTCGCCCACGCCCCCGACGGCGTGCGCCCCGGCCAGACGCTGTGGGTCGGCCTGCGCCTGGACCACGCGCCCGAGTGGCACACCTACTGGAAGAACGCGGGCGACTCCGGCCTGCCCACAGAACTGCGCTGGACCCTGCCCGAGGGCGTGAGCGCGGGCGAGATCGCCTGGCCGACGCCGCGCAAATTCCCCATCGGCACCCTGGCCAACTACGGCTACGACGGCAGCGTGGTGCTGCCCGTGCCGCTTCAGGTGAGCGACAACTTCCGCGGCAGCGCCCTGCCCGTCAAGCTCGATGCGGCCTGGCTGGTCTGCCGCAAGGAATGCATTCCCGAAGAGGCCAGCTTCACGCTGAACCTGCCGGCCAATGGCTCCACCGCGGGCCACGCCGCGCTGTTCGAGGCCATGCGCGCCGCGCAGCCGCGTGCGATCCCCGCGGGCACGAGCCAGCTCCAGCCCGAAGACGGCTTTCTGCGCGTGGCGCTCGACGGCCTGCCCGCCGACTGGCGCCAACGCCCGCTCGAGTTCTTCCCCGAACTCACGGGCGTGATCGAGCCCGGTGCGGCCTGGACCCAGGCCTGGGACGGCGCGCGCTGGACCGCGCGCATCCCGCTCTCGCCGCACCGCTTCGAAGCACCCACGCAGATGGCGCTGGTGGTGGCGCCGGCCAACCCGCCCGGCCAGGGCGCGGGCGCCGCGGGCGTGCGGCTCGATGTGCCGGTGCAAGGCGCCTGGCCCGCGGCCGCGCCGCTGCCGGCCGCCGTGCCCGACGCGCTGCAGGCCGCCCTCGATGCCAACGCGGCGCGCAATGGGCCGCCCGCGGCGGCGCCTGCCTCGTCGATCGGCTTCGGCGCGGCACTGCTCGGCGCGCTCATCGGCGGCCTGATCCTGAACCTCATGCCTTGCGTGTTCCCGGTGCTGGCGATCAAGGTGGTGGCCTTCGCGCGCCACGCCGACGACCGCCGCGCGCACCGCGCGGCCGGCCTGGCGTACACCGCGGGCGTGCTGCTGTCCTTCCTGGCCCTGGGCGCCTTGCTGCTCGGCCTGCGCGCCGCGGGCGAGCAGCTGGGCTGGGGCTTCCAGCTCCAGAGCCCGGCCGTGGTGGCCGCGCTCGCGGTGCTGTTCACCGTGATCGGCCTCAACCTCGCGGGCCTGTTCGAGTTCGGCCACCTGCTGCCCTCGCGACTGGCCGGCCTGCAGGCGCGCCACCCCACGGCCGACGCCTTCCTCACCGGGGTGCTTGCCACCGCCGTGGCTTCGCCCTGCACCGCGCCCTTCATGGGCGCCTCGCTGGGCCTGGCCATCGCGCTGCCGCCCGCGCAGGCGCTGGCGATCTTCGCGGTGCTGGGCCTGGGCATGGCCCTGCCCTACCTGCTCGCGAGCTGGGTGCCCGCGGTGGCGCAGCGGCTGCCGCGCCCCGGCCCGTGGATGCAGGGCTTCAAGCAGTTCATGGCTTTCCCGATGTTCGCCACCGTGGTGTGGCTGCTCTGGGTGCTGGGCCAGCAAAGCGGCATCGACGGCGCGGCCGCGCTGCTCATGCTGCTGGTGGGGCTCGCGCTCGCCATCTGGGCCTGGGGCCTGGGCGGCAAGGGCCGCGCGGTGCTCGGCAGCCTCTCGCTGCTGGCCCTGCTCGCCCTGGGCGTGGCCATCGGCCCGCAGGTGGTGAAGCTGCAGGACGCGCCCGCCGCGAGCACCTCCGCGCCCACGGGCGTGCAGGGCGTGGCCTGGGAGCCCTGGAGCCCGCAGCGCCAGGCCGAGCTCAGCGCGCAGGGCCGCACCGTGTTCGTCGATTTCACCGCCGCCTGGTGCGTGACCTGCCAGTACAACAAGCGCACCACCCTGGCCGATGCGCGCGTGCTCGGCGACGTGGCCGAGCGCCAGGTGGCGCTGCTGCGCGCCGACTGGACGCGCCGCGACCCCGCCGTGACGCAGGCGCTCGCCGCCCTCGGCCGCAACGGCGTGCCGGTGTACGCCGTGCACCGGCCGGGCCAGCCCGTGAAGGTGCTGTCCGAGGTGCTCAGCGTGGACGAGGTGCGCGCGGCGCTCGCCGGGCGCTGAGCCCCCTGTTTTTCAACCACCGCCCAGGAGATCCCGCCATGAAACGACGTCCCCTGCTCGCCCTTGGTGCCCTGTCGCCGCTCACGTCCTTCCTGCCCGCGGCGCACGCGGCCGCGGTGGGCCAGAGCGCGCCCGACTTCAGCCTGCCCGACACCGCCGGCAAGACCGTGCGCCTGTCGGACTTCCGCGGCAAGCACGTGGTGCTCGAATGGACCAACCCGGGTTGCCCCTTCGTGCGCAAGCACTACCAGGGCAACATGCAGGCGCTGCAGAAAGAGGCCGCGGCCCGGGGCGTGGTGTGGCTGGCCATCAACTCCACCGAGGACGCGAGCGCCGACTACCTGAGCCCGCCGCAGCTCGCGCGCTGGATGGGCGAGAAACAGGCCGCGCCCACCGCCACGCTGATGGACGAAGAAGGCACGGTGGCGCGCGCCTACGCCGCGCGCGTGACCCCGCACCTGTACATCGTCGACCCGCAGGGCCGCCTCGCCTACGCGGGCGGCATCGACAGCATCGCCTCGGCGCGCGTGGAAGACATCGCCCAGGCCACGCCCTACATCCGCCAGGCCTTGAACGAGATCGCGGCCGGCAAGCCGATCTCGGTGACCACCAGCCGCCCCTACGGCTGCTCGCTCAAGCTCAAGGGCGGCGCGGCCTGAGCCGCGCCCGGCGCGCGCCGGGGGGCGCATGGATAATCGTCCGGCCGATACTCCCCGGTGCCCCAGGCGCCCGCGCGACCCATGTCCTTTGCCCCCCTGAAGAACGACAGCTTCCTGCGCGCCTGCCTGCGCCAGGCCACCGACCACACGCCCGTGTGGCTCATGCGCCAGGCCGGCCGCTACCTGCCCGAATACCGCGCCACGCGCGCCAAGGCCGGCAGCTTCATGGGCTTGGCCACCAACGTCGACTACGCGACCGAGGTCACGCTGCAGCCGCTCGATCGCTACCCGCTCGACGCCGCCATCCTGTTCTCCGACATCCTCACCGTGCCCGACGCCATGGGCCTGGGCCTGTCGTTCGCGCTTGGCGAAGGCCCGAAGTTCGAGAAGACCGTGCGCACCGAGGCCGACGTGGCCGCGCTGGCCGCGCCCGACCTCGAGAAGCTGCGCTACGTGTTCGACGCCGTCACCTCGATCCGCAAGGCCCTGAACGGCCGAGTGCCCCTGATCGGCTTCTCGGGCAGCCCCTGGACCCTGGCCTGCTACATGGTCGAAGGCGGCGGCTCGGACGACTACCGCCACGTGAAGTCGCTGATGTACGCGCGCCCCGACCTGATGCACCGCATCCTCGCGGTCAACGCCGACGCGGTGGCGGCCTACCTCAACGCGCAGATCGAGGCCGGCGCGCAGGCCGTGATGGTGTTCGACAGCTGGGGCGGCGTGCTCGCCGACGGCGCGTTTCAGGCCTTCAGCCTTGCCTACACCGAGCGCGTGCTCTCGCAATTGAAGCGCGAACACGCGGGCGCGCGCATCCCGCGCATCGTGTTCACCAAGGGCGGCGGGCTCTGGCTCGACGAGATGAAACCGCTCGACTGCGACGTGCTGGGCCTGGACTGGACCATCTCGCTGGCCCGCGCGCGCGCCCTGGTGGGCGAAGGCCCGAACGCCAAGGCCCTGCAGGGCAACATCGATCCCAACGTGCTGTTCGCCCCGCCCGCAGCCATCGAAGCCGAGGTGGTGAAGGTGCTCGAGAGCTTCGGCCGACCGCACACGGGCCCGGGCACGGGCCCCACGCACGTGTTCAACCTGGGCCACGGCATCAGCCAGCACACCCCGCCCGAGCACGTCACCGCGCTGGTCGAAGCGGTGCATGCGCATTCGCGGCGCCTGCGCCAGTCGGCCTAGTGGTGTGAGGGCTGCGCGCTGCGGAATCCGCAGCGCGATGGACGGCCGCCCCCTGTCACACGGTCGTCACTCATGCGGCCATAGCACAAAAACCGGCGGAAAACGCACTTGACAGGCGCCAGTTATGCACAAAATTTGTGCTGCGGTGCGCCATCCCTCCCGGGCCGGGACCGGGCCTGGCTTCTCCCCTGAACAATCACGCAAGTGATTGATTCATATAGGCTTTGTGGATTGCCTGTTTTCTGAGCAAATTAAGCAAGGCCTTGATTTTCAAGGGCCGGGGCAACAGGAAAGCCAACTATCAACAAAGTTATCCACAGAAGCTCTGGATATGTCCGGCAGCCCTTTGACATCAAGCACTTAGCGCCGATTTCGCCGACGAACGTGAGGAACTTCGCATAAACATGTACCACTGGCCCGCCGTCGTCGTGGCCACCCCGGCGCACAGCGGGGTGGGCGACCTGCTGAGTTACCGCAGCGGCGCGGCGTTGGCGGCCGGCACGCTGGTGCGCGTGCCCCTGGGCTCGCGCGAGGTGCTGGGCATTGTGTGGCGCTGCGACGACGCACCGCCCGAAGGCCTGGCGCCCGGCCAGGCGCGCGACGTGGCCCAGGTGCTCGACGCCCTGCCGCCGCTGGACGCCGGCTGGCGCGAGCTGGTGGCCTTTGCCGCGCGCTACTACCAGCGCGGCCTGGGCGAGGTGGCGCTGGCCGCGCTGCCGCCGCCGCTGCGCGAGCTCACGCCCGAGCAGCTGGCGCGCCGTCTCAAGCGGCCGGCCAAGGCCGCCGCGGCCGAGATCGCCCCCGACCACGAACGCGCCCTCAGCCCCGAGCAGGCCACGGCCCTCGCGGCCATCGAAGGTGCGACCGCCCCGGTGCTGCTGTTCGGCACCACCGGCAGCGGCAAGACCGAGGTCTACCTGCAGGCCTGCGCGCACGCCCTGGCCAGCGAGGCCACGGCCCAGGTGCTCGTGCTGGTGCCCGAGATCAACCTCACGCCACAGCTCGAAGAGCGCTTTCGCGCGCGTTTCGCCGCGGTGCACGGCCACGACGCGGTGGTGAGCCTGCACAGCGGCATGACGCCGCCGCAGCGCCTGGCGGCCTGGATCGCGGCCCACACCGGGCGTGCGCGCATCGTGCTGGGCACGCGGCTGGCGGTGTTCGCCAGCCTGCCGGGCCTGCGGCTCATCGTCGTCGACGAGGAACACGACCCGAGCTACAAGAGCCAGGACGGCGCGCGCTACTCGGCGCGCGACCTCGCCATCTACCGCGCCAGGGTCGCCGGCGCGCGCGTGGTGCTGGGCTCGGCCACGCCCTCGCTGGAGAGTTGGCACGCGAGCGAGCAGGGCCGCTACCGGCGACTGGACATGCCCTCGCGCATCGGCGGCGGCGCGCTGCCACGCCTGCGCCTGGTCGACATGAACCACCAGCCCAAGGGCGCGCTGATCGCTCCGCCCCTGCTCGCGGCCATGGCCGAACGCGTGGCGCGCGGCGAGCAATGCCTGGTGCTGATCAACCGCCGCGGCTACGCGCCGGTGCTCGCCTGCCACGCCTGCGGCTGGAAAAGCGGCTGCCCGCACTGCAGCGCCTACCGCGTGTTCCACAAGCTCGACCGCACGCTGCGCTGCCACCACTGCGGCTTCACGCAGCGTGTGCCGCGCGCCTGCCCCGACTGCGGCAACCTCGACATCGAGCCCATCGGCCGCGGCACCGAGCAGGTGGAAGAACAGCTCGCGGGCCTGCTCGCCGAGGCGCGCCGCCCCGATGGCGGGCCCGCGCGCGTGGCGCGCATGGACGCCGACACCACCAAAGCCAAAGGCAGCCTCGAAGCCCAGCTCGCGGCGCTGCACGCCGGCGAGGTCGACGTGCTCGTGGGCACGCAGATGATCGCCAAGGGCCATGACTTCCGCCGCATCACGCTGGTGGCCGCGATCAACGCCGACGCCTCGCTGTTCGCCAGCGACCACCGCGCGCCCGAGCGACTGTTCGCGCTGCTGCTGCAGGCCGCGGGCCGTGCCGGCCGCGACGCGGCCCACAGCGCGGCGAGCGAGCTCTGGGTTCAGACCTGGCACCCCGAACACAAGCTGTTCGCGCACCTGCGCGCGCACGACCACCCGGGCTTTGCCAAGGCCGAACTCGCCGACCGCCAGGCCGCGGCCATGCCGCCGTTCGCGCACCAGGCGCTGCTGCGCGCCGACGCACGCACCCAGGAGGCCGCGCAGGGTTTCCTCAAGGCCGCGTCGCGCGCGGCGCAGGCACTGCCCCAGCGCGAGGCGGTCACGCTCTACCCCGCGGTGCCCTTGACCATCCAGCGCGTGGCCAACGTGGAGCGCGCGCAGTTGCTGGTAGAAAGCGATTCGCGCGCGGCGCTGCAGCGCTTCCTCACCGCATGGCAGCCGCTGCTGCTGCAGGCGCGCAGCGCGCCCGAGGCGCGCGGCCTGATCCGCTACGCGGTGGACGTGGACCCGCTGAGCGTCTGAGCGGACGCGGGCGGCACCACGTGCGCGCACAGCGCCTCGACGGTGTGCACCACGTCGTGGATCTTGAAGGGCTGCAACAGCAGGCGGCGGATCTTCAGCGCCTTCAGGCGCTGCACCGTGGTCGCATCGGCCGCCACGGCCATCACCGCCACGGGCGCGTCGGGCGCGCTCGAGAAACCGCCGGCGCGCAGGCGCTCGATCAGGTCGATCGCGGCATCCGCCTCGGACAGCGACAGCAGCAGCAGGTCCATCGCCTGCGCCTGCAGCATCTGCACCCCCACCGACAGACTGGCCGCCTGGTGCACCTGCGCGAGTTCGAGCTCGCGGCAGACGCCGGCCACGGTGTTGCGCACCAGGTTGTCGGGCTCCACCAACAGCAGCTGCGGCGGCATCACCTGCAGACTCACCCCGTTCATGCAACGTCCTCCGGCCGCACGAACGCCCGGGGCCGACGGTCTTCGCCGGCAGGCTCAGGCGCAACGATCATGTTCTCTCCCTGGCGGTGGTGGATCCACCCGAATGTCTTTCCATCGACAGTTACATGTTACAACTTAAGCCTTTCGTGACGGCACCGACCACCGCCGGTAGGCCAAAAGCAGAAACCCCGCGGGCCGGGGCCACGCGGGGTTTCCAAAAGCCGGAGCCGGTCGGCGCTCAGGCGAGGTCGAAGCGGTCCAGGTTCATGACCTTGGTCCAGGCGGCCACGAAGTCCTGCACGAACTTGTCCTGGCCGTCGGCGCTGGCGTACACCTCGGCGAGCGCGCGCAGCACCGAGTTCGAGCCGAACACCAGGTCGACGCGGGTGCCTGTCCACTTCACCGCGCCGCTCTGGCGGTCGCGGCCTTCGAAGAGCTCGCCGGCCGGCTTCCACTCGGTGCTCATGTCGAGCAGGTTCACGAAGAAGTCGTTCGTGAGCCGGCCCGGCTGGGCGGTGAACACGCCGTGGCGGCCACCGTCGAAGTTGGCGCCCAGCACGCGCAGGCCGCCCACGAGCGCGGTCATCTCGGGCGCGGTCAGCGTGAGCAGCTGCGCCTTGTCGACCAGCAGGTGCTCGGCCGGGATCGCCGACTTCGCCTTCTGGTAGTTGCGGAAGCCGTCGGCGAAGGGCTCGAGGTACTGGAAGGACTCGACGTCGGTCTGCTCGGCCGTGGCGTCGACGCGGCCCGGGGCGAAGGGCACCTCGACCGTGCGGCCCGCGGCTTTGGCCGCCAGTTCGATGCCGACACCGCCCGCGAGCACGATCACGTCGGCCAGCGAGAGCTTGCCGCTGGCCTTCTGGATCGCTTCGAGTTTGGGCAGCACCTTGGCGGCGATCTGGTTCACGGCCCAGTCCTTCTGCGGCGCCAGGCGGATGCGCGCGCCGTTGGCGCCGCCGCGTTTGTCACCACCGCGGAAGGTCGAGGCCGAGGCCCAGGCCGTGGCCACGAGCTCGGCCACGGGGATGCCGGCGGCCGCGATCTTCGCTTTCGCGTCGGCGATGTCGGCCGCGGTGGGCTGGTGCACCGGCGCGGGCAGCGGGTCTTGCCAGATCAGGTCTTCCTTCGGCGCCTCGGGGCCCAGGTAGCGCGACTTCGGGCCCAGGTCGCGGTGGGTCAGCTTGAACCAGGCGCGGGCATAGGCGTCGGCGAAGGCCTGCGGATCGTTGAGGAACTTGCGCGAGATCTTCTCGTAGGCCGGGTCGAAACGCAGCGACAGGTCGGTCGTGAGCATCGTGGGCTTGCGCTTGGGCGAGTCGGGCGTGGGGCCGGGGATGATGGCCTCGGCGTCTTTCGCTTCCCACTGGATGGCGCCCGCGGGCGAGCGGGTCTGCACCCATTCGTACTTGAACAGGAACTGGAAGAAATCGTTGCTCCAGCGCACGGGCGTGCTGGTCCAGGTGACTTCCAGGCCCGAGGTGATGGTGTCCTTGCCCTTGCCGGAGCCGTGGGTGCTGGTCCAGCCGAAGCCCTGCGCTTCGATCGCGGCGGCCTCGGGGTCGGCGCCCACGTGGCTGGCCGGGCCGGCGCCGTGGGTCTTGCCCAGGGTGTGGCCGCCCGCGATCAGCGCGACGGTTTCCTCGTCGTCCATCGCCATGCGCTTGAAGGTCTCGCGGATGTCGTGCGCCGCCGCGAGCGGATCGCCGTTGCCGTCGGGGCCTTCGGGGTTCACGTAGATCAGGCCCATCTGCACGGCGCCCAGCGGGTTCTCGAGCGTGCGCTCGCCCGGCTTGCTGTCGCTGTAGCGGCTGTTGGGCGTGTTGCTGCCGGCCAGCCAGGTGGTTTCCTTGCCCCAGTACACGTCCTGGTCGGGTTCCCACACGTCTTCGCGGCCACCCGCGAAACCGAAGGTGCGAAAGCCCGCGTTTTCCAGCGCCACGTTGCCGGCGAGGATCATGAGGTCGGCCCAGGAGATCTTCTGGCCGTATTTCTGCTTGATCGGCCACAGCAGGCGGCGCGCCTTGTCCAGGCTCACGTTGTCGGGCCACGAGTTCAGCGGGGCGAAGCGCTGCTGGCCCCGGCCCGCGCCGCCACGACCGTCGCCCACGCGGTAGGTGCCGGCGCTGTGCCAGGCCATGCGGATCATCAGGCCCGCGTAGTTGCCGAAATCGGCAGGCCACCAGTCCTGCGAATCGGTCATGAGCTTGTTCAGGTCGGCCTTGAGCGCCGCGTAATCGAGCGACTGGAAGGCCTCACGGTAGTTGAAGGCCTTGCCCAGGGGGTTGGACTTTTCGGAATGCTGGCTCAGCAGATCGAGGCGCAACTGGTTCGGCCACCAGTCCTTGTTCTGCGTGCCGCTACCGGCGGCGCCGTGGAAAGGGCATTTGGCTTCTGACATGGGGTCTCCTTTCGGGGGCTGTGTGGGAGGGGAGACACCGGACTGTAGAGAGGTGGAACGCGGCAGTCCAACCAATTGTCCGGATGAAACCAATAGTCGGCGGCTATTGCCATGCCCCCACCGCAGGGCAGTCGCTCAAGTCAGCCAGGTGACGGCGGCCGAGAACGTGAGGAAGGCCGCCGCGGTGGTGACCAGGATGATGCGCGCGATGCGCCCGTTGTCGGCGCCGAAGCGCTCGGCCAGCAGCGACACGTTGCTCGCGGCGGGCAAGGCCGCCGTGAGCACCATCACCGTGAGCGCGGTCTCGGACAGGCCCAGGCCGAGCCGCTGCGCGAGCAGGCCCATGACCAGCACCAGCAGCGGGTGCACCACCAGCTTGATCACCGACACCGGCAGGTAGTCGGACAAGGGCATGGGGTGGTTGGCCGTCATCTGCGCGCGCGCGAGCACCGCGCCGATGGTGAAGAGCGCCACGGGCGAGGCCGCGTCGGCCAGCAGCCACACCGTTTTCTCGACCGGCCCCGGCAGGCGGAAGGCCCAGGCCGAGGCCAAGCCGCCGAGCGTGATGGCCCAGGGCATGGGGTTGGTGAGCACGCCGCGCAAGGCCTTGCGGCCGGCCGCGAACACGGCCGCACGCCCTTCGCCACCGGCGCCGTCCAGGCGCGAGAGCGCGATGCACAGCGAGGTGGTGACCACCATGTCGACCACCATGGTGAGGATCACCGTGCCGCCCGCGACCGGGCCCAGCAAAGCCACGATCAGGGGCACGCCCATGAAGCCCGAGTTGGGGAAGGCCGCCACCAGCGCGCCCAGCGACGCATCGTTCCAGCGGATGCGCCGGTTGAGCGAGATGGCGATGGTGAAGGCCACGATAAGCAGGCCGCACAGCAGGTAGACCGCGATCACGCGCGCGTCGAGCAGTTGCGCGATCGGCGTCGTCGAGCCCATGCGGAACAGCATGCAGGGCAGCGCGAAGAACAGCACGAAGCCGTTGAGGCCGGGAATGGCCTCGAGCGGCAGCATGCGCCGGCGCGCCGCCACGTAACCGGCGAGCACGAGCGCGAAGAACGGGAAGGTAACCAGCAGAACCTGCAGCACGGGCGGCATTGTGTCAGCCCGAGGTCGCTGCACCAGCCGGCCTGAGCCCTGGGCGACACACCCGCTCGCTATGATCCCGGGCTTTGCCCCGCCGCCTTCCATGTCGTCCGCCGGTCTGAACCTCGCCCAGCTCGAAGCCGTGAACCACCTGGGCGGTCCCTGCCTGGTGCTCGCGGGCGCGGGCTCGGGCAAGACGCGCGTGATCACGCACAAGATCGCGCGCCTGATCCAGGCCGGTCTCGAAGCCAACCGCATCGCGGCCATCACCTTCACCAACAAGGCGGCGGCCGAGATGCGCGAGCGCGCGGGCCACCTGGTGGGCCGCGACGCGCGCAAGGTGCTGATCTGCACCTTCCACGCGCTGGGCGTGCGGCTGCTGCGCGAGGACGGTGCGGCCCTGGGCCTGAAGCCACAGTTCAGCATCCTCGACACCGACGACATCACCAGCCTGCTCAAAGACTGCGGCAGCACCACCGACGCGGCCACCGCGCGCCAGTGGCAGTGGACCATCAGCGCCTGGAAGAGCGCGGGACTCAACGGCGCGGCCGCGCTCGCGCAGGCACGCGACGAGGCCGAGCGCAGCACCGCGCTCATCATGCAGCGCTACGAAGAGCGCCTGGTGGCCTACCAGGCGGTGGACTTCGACGACCTGATCGCGCTGCCGCTCAAGCTGCTGCGCGAGCACGACGCGGTGCGCGAGCGCTGGCAGCAGAAGATGGGCCATGTGCTGGTCGACGAATACCAGGACACCAACGCCACGCAGTACGAACTGCTCAAGCTGCTGGTGGGCGAGCGCGCGCGCTTCACCGCGGTGGGCGACGACGACCAGTCGATCTACGGCTGGCGCGGCGCCACGCTCGACAACCTCAAGCGGCTGCCCCAGGACTACCCGCAGCTCAAGGTCATCAAGCTCGAGCAGAACTACCGCTCCACCAGCGCGATCCTGCGCGCGGCCAACAACGTCATCGGCCCCAACCCCAAGCTGTTTCCCAAGACGCTGTGGAGCGAGCTCGGCGAAGGCGAGCCGGTGCGCGTGGTGGACTGCGACAACGAAGAGCACGAGGCCGAGCGCGCGGTGGCGCGCATCCAGAGCCTGCGCGCGAACTCGGCGCACAAGGAGTGGCGCGACTTCGCCATCCTCTACCGCGCCAACCACCAGGCGCGCGCCTTCGAACAATCGCTGCGCCGCGCGCAGATCCCGTACAAGGTGTCGGGCGGCCAGAGCTTTTTCGACAAGGCCGAAATCCGCGACCTCTGCGCCTGGCTGCGGCTGCTGGTCAACAACGACGACGACCCGGCCTTCCTGCGCTCGGCCACCACGCCCAAACGCGGCATCGGCCACACCACGCTGCAGCAACTGGGCACCTTCGCCACGCAGTACAAGCTCAGCCTGTTCGAGGCGCTGTTCTCGCACTCGCTGCCCAGTGCGGTGTCCAACCGCGCCATCGGCGCGCTGCACGAGTTCGGCCGCCAGGTGAACGAGCTCGAATACCGCGCCCGCCACACCGTGGGCCACGAGGCCGCGCGCGCCTTCCTCAACGAGTGGCTCAAGGACATCGGCTATGAGCAGCACCTCTACGACAACGAGGACAACGAGAAGGTGGCCGCGGCACGCTGGACCAACGTGATGGAGTTCTGCGACTGGGTCGCGGGCCGCTGCGGCGGGCAGATCGAGGACGCGTCCGGCACCAGCACCGAAACCGAGCGCAAGACCCTGCTCGAGGTGGTGCAGACCATCGCGCTGATCTCCACGCTGTCCGAGCGCGAGCAGGACCAGAACGTGGTCACGCTGTCCACGCTGCACGCGTCCAAGGGCCTGGAGTGGCCGCACGTGGTGCTGGTGGGGGTCAACGAAGGCCTGCTGCCGTTCAAGGTCGACGACGACGAGCTGCCCGGCGAGGTGCAGCAGCAGCGCATCCAGGAAGAGCGCCGGCTGATGTACGTGGGCATCACGCGCGCCCAGCGCACGCTCGCGGTGAGCTGGCTCAAGCGCCGCAAGAAGGGCCGCGAGAGCGTGCCCGGCGCCGCGAGCCGCTTCATCGCCGAGATGGCGCTCGACAAGGAAACCGTGAAGGAAGACCCGCGCGAGAAGCTCAAAGCCCTGCGCGCGGAATTCGCGCAGCGCGCCAAGGCCGCGAGCGACACGCAGAAGGCGCAGGCATGAGGCGGCGCACCCTCGCCCTGCTGGCACTGGCCTGGCCGCTGTGGGCCGGCGCGCAGGCCCCGGCCTGCACCGTGCCCGATCACGTGCCCCCGGCCCAGCTCGCCGGCCTGTGGACGCTCACGCTGTGGCCCGAAGGCGCTCAGGAAACGCAGGCGAGCTCGCGCGGCGCCGTGCTGTTCGAGCGCCACCCCGAATACACCGCGGGCGTGCGCGGCGAGCTGCGCCGCAGCGGCGCGGGCAACGACCTGACCGCCGTGGTCTCGGGCGACGTCACCGAGGGCGAGTTCCACCTTGACGAATCCGACGACGGCAAGACCATGAGCGCCGTCTGGGACGGCGTGGCCCAGGACTGCGCGGGCCGGCTCAGCATCACCGGCACGCGCCGGCCGGCCGAAGGCCGGGGCGAGGGCACGGCCCTGCGCTTCCGGCTCGAACGCGCGTCGGGCTGGCGCTGACCGGCCTCAGACGGCCCTCAGACCACGCCCTGCGCGAGCATGGCGTCGGCCACCTTCACGAAGCCCGCGATGTTCGCGCCGTCCACGTAACTCACCGTGCCATCGGCGCGCCGGCCGTGGCGCACGCAGGCCGCGTGGATGCCCTGCATGATCTGCAGCAGGCGGGCGTCGACTTCTTCGCGCGGCCACGACAGGCGCAGCGCGTTCTGGCTCATTTCCAGGCCCGAGGTGGCGACACCGCCCGCGTTGCTGGCCTTGCCGGGCGCGAACAGCACGCCCGCGTCCTCGAAGGCCTTGGCCGCCTCGATGGTCGAAGGCATGTTCGCGCCCTCGGCCACGCACTTCACGCCGTTGCGGATCAGCAGGGCCGCGTCCTGTGCGTCGAGCTCGTTCTGCGTGGCGCAGGGCAGCGCCACGTCGACCGGCACGTGCCAGGGGCGCTTGCCGGCCTCGAAGTGCGCACCGGTGCGCGCGGCGTAGTCGCTCACGCGGCCGAAGTGGTGGTTCTTGACGTCCATGAGCACGGCCAGCTTCTCGGGCGAAAAGCCCTGCTCGTCGACCACCGTGCCACTCGAATCGGACACCGTGACCACCTTGGCGCCCAGGGCCATGGCCTTCTCCACCGCGTACTGCGCCACATTGCCCGAGCCCGACACCGACACGCGCAGGCCCTGGAACGACAGGCCGCGGGTCTTGAGCATCTCGTCGGCGAAGTACACCGTGCCGTAGCCCGTGGCCTCGGGGCGGATCAGCGAGCCCCCGAAGCTCAGGCCCTTGCCGGTGAACACGCAGTCGGCGCGGTTGCTGAGCTTCTTGGTCATGCCGGCCATGTAGCCCACCTCACGGCCACCCACGCCGATGTCGCCCGCGGGCACGTCGGTGTCGGCGCCCACGTGGCGGAACAACTCGGTCACGAAGGCCTGGCAGAAACGCATCACCTCGCCGGGGCTGCGTCCCTTGGGGTCGAAGTCGGCGCCGCCCTTGCCGCCGCCCATGGGCAACGTGGTGAGCGCGTTCTTGAAGGTCTGCTCGAAGGCCAGAAACTTGAGCACCGACAGGTTCACCGAGGGGTGGAAGCGGATGCCGCCTTTGTACGGGCCGATGGCCATGCTGTGCTGGATGCGGTAGCCGCGGTTGACCTGCACGGCGCCGTGGTCGTCGACCCAGGACACGCGGAACATCACCACCCGCTCGGGCTCCACGAGGCGGTCGAGCAGGCCGTGCTCCGCGTACCTGGGGTGGCGCTCGATGAAGGGCCACAGGCTTTCCATCACCTCGGTGACGGCTTGCAGGAACTCGGGCTGGCCGGGGTTGCGCGCGGCAACGTGTTGCAGGAATTGGTGGGCGCTCGCGTACTTCAAGAGATTTCCAAAATGGTGCATGGACAGGAAAAACGCACCATTTTTGCACGCGCGCTTCAGCGGGCCGCGCCCAATGCCGGGGCCCGGCCCCTGAGCATCCAGCGATCGCACAGCCGCTGCACCGCCACGCCGACGCCGATGGACAAAGCCCAGGCGAACGCGCTCCAGGCCAGGGCCGGCCCCACGCCGTGCAGGTCCAGGCGATTCCACAGGCCGCTCACGAGCAGGATGACGGCGAAGTGGCAGACGAAGATGCTGTAGGACATGTCGCTGAGGTGGGCGATGGCGCGGCGCAACGGCGTCGAGACGGCGGTCCAGCGCAGGTGCGCGCCCGCGCACAGCGCCAGGGCCGTGGCCATGGCCAGCAAGGGGCGCGGGCGCGGGTCCCAGGCCGCGTCGACCAGCACCAGGGCCAGCGCGGCCCACCACCAGGCGCGCGCGGGCGGGTGCAGGCGCGCCCAGGCGGCCAGCGCCCCGAGGCCATAGGCCGCGAGGTGGTAGATGGCCCACTCGTCGAGCGCAGGCCGGCGGCTGAACAGCAGCAGCGACAAGGCCGTGGCCACGGCCACCACCGCGGGCGCGACGCGGTTGGCCAGCGGCGCGTCCAGGCGGGCGGTGAACCAGGCGAGCACGGCGAACAGCGCGAACAACTGCAGGTCGATCGCCAGGTACCAGGCACCAGCGGTGAGCGAAGGAATGCCCAGCACGTCCTGCAGGAACAACACATGGGCGATCAGCACGCCCGCCGTGGGCAGGGGCGAGACCCAGTCTTCGTGCGCGAGCTCCTGACCCATGAGCCAGGTGGCCAGCACCACCAGCACCAGGGCCACGAGGAACTGCGGCAGCAGGCGCAGGTAGCGCTGCCACACCAGGGGCAGCGGCGAATGCAGGTGGCGCTGGTGCAGCGAGTGCACGGTGAGGAAGCCGCCCACCACCAGGAAGGGCTGCACGGCCAGCCGGCCCTCCTGGTGGAGGAAGGCCATGAAGCCGGGCCAGGCCGTCGCGAGCCAGTCGGCCATGGGCGCGTACAGCGAGAGGTGGTGCAACACGATGAGTTGCGACGCCACGGCCTTGACCGTGTCGATCAGCAGCGAGCGACCCATGCGAGGACTACAGGAACAACTGGAGGAGGGATGCCGCCGCGTCCACACCCGTTTCCGCGGCACCAAACAAAACGCCCAACCGATGGGCTGGGCGTTCTGAAGATTCTGGTGGCCTGGGGCGGAATCGAACCACCGACACGCGGATTTTCAATCCGCTGCTCTACCAACTGAGCTACCGGGCCTTGGAAAGACAGCGAGTATAGCAGCTCGCGAAGCGCCTCAGCCGAGCTGGCCGCGCTTGGCGCGCGCGAGGTCGACACCGAGCTGCTTGAGCTTGCGGTAGAGGTGGGTGCGTTCGAGGCCGGTCTTCTCGGCCACCCGCGTCATCGAGCCCGACTCTTTGGCCAGGTGGTACTCGAAATAGGCCTTCTCGAATTCGTCGCGGGCTTCGCGCAGCGGGCTGTCGAGGTTGAAGGTCTGTTGCGGTTGCGGGCCCAGCGGCAGGTGGGCCAGGCCGGCGCCGTTGAAGGTCGTTGCGCCATTGAGGCCGACCGCGTGCGCGGACAGGGTCATGGTCATGGCCTCTTCCACCGTGACCTCGCTGCCCGGCAGGCGCTGCGGCGCGAGCAAGGGCGAGGCGGCCACCTTGGGCGGCGGCACGGCCTTGTTCAGGCCCTGGTCGACGGCCTTGAGCAGCTTCTGCAGCGTGATGGGCTTTTCGAGGAAGGCGCTGGCGCCGATGCGCGTGGCCTCGACGGCGGTGTCGATGGTGGCGTGGCCGCTCATCATGATCACGGGCATGGTCAGCAGGCCGGTGCTCGACCACTCCTTGAGCAGCGTGACGCCGTCGGTGTCGGGCATCCAGATGTCGAGCAGCACGAGGTCGGGGCGCAGTTGCTGGCGGATGTTGCGCGCTTGCGCGGCGTTCTCGGCCAGCTCGACGGTATGGCCCTCATCGTTGAGGATTTCGGAAAGCAGATCGCGGATGCCGTGTTCGTCGTCCACCACCAGAATCGTTGCCATGCGTGCGCTTTCCCTCGGGACCTGTTGTCAATTTGCAACTGCGAATGATAGCGACACTTGCGCGCCGATCACGCGTCCATCCGTCATCCGGTTGGCAACGTCCACGCGTCCGCCGTGTTCGTCCATGATCTTCTTGACCACGGCCAGGCCCAGGCCCGTGCCCTTGGCCTTGGTGGTCACGTAGGGCTCGAAGGCGCGCTTGAGGATGTTCTCGGCAAAACCCGGGCCGCTGTCGATCACCACCAGCCGCACCCACTGCCCGCTGTCCGAGCGGCGGGTGCGCAGCAGCACCTCGGCCCCGGCCAGGCCGGCCATGGCGTCCTGCGCGTTCTGCACCAGGTTGTGGATGAGCTGGCGCAGCTGCTGGGCGTCGGCCTTCACCAGGGGCAGGTCGTCGGCGAGTTCGCAGCGCACCGGCACGGCCGCGTGGTCGTACAGGCCCAGGGTGTCGCGCACCGCGGCGTTGAGGTCGAGCGGGGTGAGCTGGGCCGCGGGCAGGCGCGCGTAGTCGCGGAACTCGTTCACCAGGCGCTTCATGGCCTCCACCTGGTCGCCGATGGTGCGCACCGATTTCTGCAGCAGGGCCTGCTCGGTGGGCTGCAGCTTGCCTTCGAGCTTCATGGCCAGGCGCTCGGCCGAGAGCTGGATGGGCGTGAGCGGGTTCTTGATCTCGTGCGCCAGCCGGCGTGCCACCTCGCCCCAGGCCTTGGCGCGCTGCGCCGACACCACCTCGGTCACGTCGTCGAACACCAGCAGTCGCTCGTTGTGCGGCAGCAGTGCGCCGCGCGCGATCAGCGTGATCGTCTGGTCGAACGAGGTCTGGTTGTCGGCGCTGAGCTCGAAGGACTGCAGCCAGTAGCCACCCTCGTGGGGCGTGTCTTCGGCCAGGAAGCGCTCGAACTGCTGCAACACGCCGCTGGCCAGGGCCTCGAGGCCGGGCACTTCGGTGATGGGTTCGCCCAGGTGCACGTTGAGCGGGGCGTGCAGGATGCGCGCGGCGCCGGGGTTGGCGCTCACCAGCCGGCCCTGTTCGTCGAACACCACCACGCCCGCGGTGAGGTTGTCGAGGATGGTCTGCAGGTTTTCGCGCGCGGCGTCGACCTGCGTCATGCTGTGCTGCACCGCCTCGCGCGCGTCGGCCAAGTCCTGCGTCATGTGGGCGAAGGTGCGCGTGAGGCCGGCGAGCTCGTCGCGCGAGGGCAGCGCGGCCTTGGGCGTGAGGTTGCCCGCCGCCACCTCGCGCATGCCCTCGGCCAGCACGATGAGCGGGCGGATCAGCTGGTTGCCCAGCAGCACGGCGAGCAGCACCGCGCCGAACACCGCCAGGCACAGCGCGAGCGTGAGCGTGCCGATGTACATGCTGCGCAGGCCTTCGCGCGCCAGCGCGCGTTCCTGGTACTCGCGGTTGGCGGCCTGCACCGCCAGCGCGTCGATGATCAGCGGCGTGGGCAAGGGCACCACCACCTGCAGAAAGCGCGGCTCGGCATCGAAGCTGAAGCTGGGCGGGTTGACCAGCGCAAGCACCTTCACGCGCGCGTGGTTCGCGGCCAGGGCCGATTGCAGGTCGCCCGCGTCGGCGTCTTCCAGCCCCTCGATCTGGGCCAGCACGCGGTTGCTGCGCACGTTGCGCAAAGTGGCGGCCGACGGTCGTTCGGGCGCGATGTCGAAGCGCGAACTGCCGGCGCTGCCCAGGGGCTGGCCCGCGGCACCGAACAGCACCACATCGGTGGCGCCGAGCTGCTCGCGCACGCGGTCGAGCGCGAGCACGGCGCCGCTGTTGTTCTGGCGCGCGAGGCTGTCGGCGGCCACGCGGGTCTTGTTGGCGGCGTCGGCGGCCAGGGTGTCGAGCGTGGTGCGGCCCAGGTTCAGGCCCGCGGCCAGCGCACTCTCCACGCGCACGTCGAACCAGCTCTCGATGGAGCGCGCCACGAACTGGTACGACACGGTGTAGATCAGCAGGCCCGGCAGGATGCCCACCAGGCCGATGATGGCCGCGAGCTTGACCAGCAGGCGGCTGCCGAACTTGCCGCGCTTGAGGCGCACGAACAGCCGCACCGCGAGCCACAGGATCACCAGCCCCAGGCCGACGGCCGCGGCCACGTTGATGGACACCAGCAGCGCGAAGTTGCGCTCGTAGAAGGCGCTGTTGCGCGTGCCCAGCGTGAGCAGGAACAGCAGCACCATGCCCAGGCCGGTCATGAAGATCAGCCCGGCCACCACCGCCCAGCGCAGGGCCGCGGGCTTGGGGGAATGGGTGTGCAGCGGGTTCACGAATCGGACGCGGTTTCGGCCGTGGGCGCGTTGGGCACCTGCAGTTCCTGGCTGAACTGCATGGACCACTCGGCCTGCGAGCCCAGGCCGATCTGGAACGGCCGCGGCAGCAGGGTCAGGTCGAGGCGGAAGTCGAATTGCACGCGGTGCTCGGCGCCGGGTTCGAGCTGGCCGGCGTCGGCCAGGCGCCAGCGCGAGGCGCGGCCGATCGCGGCCAGCGCCTCTTCCAGGGTGTCGTGGTTCTGGTGCAGCGCGTACTGCAGGCCGGCGCCGCCGGTGCCACCGCCGTTGTCGGTCGACAGGCTCACGCGCCAGAGCCGCGTCAGCGGCTGGTAGGCCAGGCGCAGCACGCGGCGCTGCGCCGCGACGCGGCGGTCGGTCCAGTACCAGCGTTCGCGCAGCACCGTGGCCTCCCACACGAAGTACAGCGGCACGCCCTTGAGCAGCGCGTCCTGCACCGCGCCATGCGGGGTGATGCCGAGCCGGGCGTTGAGGTAGAGGGCTTCGGGGGTGCGCTGCAGCGACAGCTGGCGGACCTCGGGCGGCTGCGACCAGGCCAGGGGCAGGCCGAGCAGCAGGACCAGCGCCAGTGCGCGCCACGCGGCATGCAGCGTGCGTACCACGCCGCCACGGCCGGCTCGGCCGGGTTCAGCGGGCGCGGGCCTTGTCGATGCAGGCGTAATAGAAGCCGTCCGGTCCACGCGATCGATTGTCGTTGAACTCCCCCACCGTATCGGGAAGCCCTGGCAACAGGTGGCCCGGGGCGGGGGCGGAAAGCGCGTCGGTGTGGCGCTGAAGGAACGCTTGCAGCTGCTCGCTGCCCTCGGCGCGGAACACCGAGCAGGTGGCGTACACCAGCCGACCGCCTTCGCGCAGCAGCGGCCAGAGGGCGTCGAGCAGCGCGCGCTGGGTGCGCGCGAGCGTGGCCACGTCGCTGTCGCGGCGCAACCAGCGCACGTCGGGGTGGCGGCGCACGATACCCGAGGCGGTGCACGGCGCGTCGAGCAGGATGGCGTCGAAAGGCCGGCCGTCCCACCAGGTGGGCGGCTGTGCGGCGTCGGCGCAGCGCACCTCGGCCTGCAGGCCCAGGCGCTGCAGGTTGTCGGTGATGCGCTGGCAGCGCTGCGGGTCGACGTCGAGCGCGAGCAGATCGGCGTCGGCGCGTTCGAGCAGGTGCGCGGTCTTGCCGCCGGGCGCGGCGCAGGCGTCGAGCACGCGCGGGCGCGCCCCGGCGGGCAGGCCTTGCAGCAGCAGCGGGGCGGCGAGCTGGGCGGCCTCGTCCTGCACCGAGCAATTGCCGGCGGCGAAGCCGGGCAGCTGCTCCACGGGCAGGGCCCGCGCAAGCTCCAGGCCATCGTCGCCCACCGCGCGGCTGGCCACACCCTGCTGCGCAAGCGCCTGCGCCAGCGCCTCGCGCGTGGTGCGGCGGCGGTTCACGCGCAGGGTCATGGGCCCGGGGTGGTTGTTGGCCGTGAGGATGGCCCGCCAGGCCTCGGGGTGGTCGCGCTGCACGCGTTCGATCCACCAGCGCGGGTGGTTCCACTGCGCCACCGGGTCGCTCGCGACCGCGGCGCGCAAGGCCTCGGTCTCGCGCAGGTAGCGGCGCAGGCAGGCGTTGAGGAAGCCGGCCTGGCGCTGCCAGCGCGGCTCGTGCTGCGCGGCGCGCACCGCCTGGTCGACCACGGTGTGCGCCGCGTAGCGCGCGCCGGGCACGTCGGGTGCGGTCAGCAGCGCCAGCGCCGCGCACATCAGCGCGCGCAGGGGCGGCGGCGGCGCGCGCTCGGCGAGCTGTGCGACCAGGGCCTCGCAGGTGCCGAGCTCGCGCAGTGAGTGAAAGGCCAGCGCCTGCACGCCCGCGCGCAGTGGTGCGGGCACATCGGCCAGTGCGTCGGTGAGCGAGCGGCCCTGGCGCACCGCGAGCACGGCACGGGCCGTGTGCGCGAGCTGCTGGCCCAGGGTGGGGGCTGAGGGGGAAACGGAAGGAGCGCTCATGCGGGGTGGACGGTGGGATCGCCCACGGGCTCGGGCCGCGCGAGCGGCAACGGGCCCATGGGCCGGCCATAGATGCGGCGCACACGCTCGGCCAGCGGCGGGTGCGAATCGAGCCAGCGGTCCAGGCGGCCGGGGGCGTTGCCGACCAGCAGCAGGTGCTGCAGCGGCGCGCCGATGGCGCGCGCTTCAACGCCTTCGCGCTGCTGCGTCATGACCTTGCGCAGCACCCCGCCCAGGCCGTCGCGGCTGCGCGTCCATTGCACGGCGCGCGCGTCGGCGAGGAACTCGCGCTGGCGCGACACCGCGGCCTGCAGCGCATGGCCCGCGACCCAGCCGAGCCAGCCCGCGGCCATCAGGAAGAAACCCATCACGGCCCACAGGAAGCGGCCGCCGCGTTCGTCGGGTTCGAGCAGGCGCTGCCCGAGCCGGTAGACCATTTCGAGGCCGAACACCATGCCGGCGAGGCGCAGGTTCAGCCGGGTGTCACCCTCGCCGATGTGGCCCAGCTCGTGCGCCACCAGGCCTTGCAACTCTTCGCGCGTGAGCTGGTCGAGTGCGCCCTGGGTGACGGCCACGACCGCACCGTCGGCATCCCAGCCGGTGGCGAAGGCGTTGATGGCGGCGTCGCGCGCAACCACCATGGCCACCGGGCGAGGCAGGCCCGAGGCGATGGCGAGTTCGTCCACGATGTTCGCGAAGCGCTGCTCGGCCGGCTCGCCCGAGGGCCTGAGCGCGCGTGCGCCCATGCGTTCGGCCAGCCGCACCGCGCCCTGGTGCTGCAGCTGCGAGGTTTCGAGCCACCAGCCCCCGAGCACGAAGAACAGCGTCATGCCGGTGTTGACGGCCCAGAAGTGGCGCGGGAACCGCAGTGCCCCGGAGAAGAAGAAGCCCCCGCTGAGCCACCAGCCGAGCGCGAGCGCGAGGTTGACCGCGAGCACCAGCAGCAGCACCGTGAGCCCGAAGGCCAGCACCAGGCGCCGGCTGCGCGCGCGGGCCTCGCGTTGGGACTCGAAGAAACGCATCGCGCTCCGGGCCGGCCGCGGCCGCTCAGAACTGCACCCGCACGGGCTGCCGCTCGGCGTCGCTGGTGGTCGATTCGAGCATGGCCTGCGGCGTGAAGCCGAACAGGCGCGCCAGGATCAGCGCCGGGAATTCCTGCACCGCGTCGTTGTAGGCCAGCGTGTGGTCGTTGTAGGCCTGGCGCGCGAAGCCGATGCGGTTCTCGGTGCTCGCGAGCTCTTCGCTGAGCTCGCGCATGGTCGCGTCGGCCTTGAGTTCGGGATAGTCCTCGGTCACGGCCATGAGGCGGCCGAGCGCGCCGCCGAGCAACTGCTCGGCGCCCGACAGCGTGCCCACGACGCCCGCGGCCAGCGGCGCGCCCGCCGCGGCCTGCTCGGCCGTGCGCGCCTGGTTGCGCGCGGCGATCACGGCCTCGAGCGTCTGGGCTTCGTGCGCGAGGTACTTGCGCGCCACTTCCACGAGGTTGGGTACCAGGTCGTGGCGGCGCTTGAGCTGTACGTCGATCTGCGCAAAGGCGTTCGCGATGCCGTTGCGCAGGCGCACCAGCCGGTTGTAGGCCCCGACGGCCCAGAAGCCGATGACCAGCACCAGCACCAGCAAGACCCATTGCGCAACGCTCATCGTTCCCACTCCTCGTGTGTGCGCGCCATGCGCGCGCCGGCGATCTTGCCGCAAGGTCCGGCGCCGCAGAAAGAAAGGCCCCCGGCCTTGCGACCGGGGGCCTTGCCTTGCGGATGAACGCGGCGGATTACTCGGCCGCTTCGCCCGTGGCGGCCGCATCGGCCTGGTCGGCCGCGAGCGACAGTGCGTCGGCTTCGGCGATGGCGCGGCGTTCTTCGTCGTCCATCTTCTCGCGGGCGCGGCGCGCCTCGTGGTAGGCCATGCCGGTGCCCGCGGGGATCAGGCGACCGACGATGACGTTTTCCTTCAGACCACGCAGTTCGTCGCGCTTGCCCATGATGGCCGCTTCGGTCAGCACGCGCGTGGTTTCCTGGAAGGACGCCGCGGAGATGAACGAGTCGGTCGACAGCGAGGCCTTGGTGATACCGAGCAGCACGTTGCTGTAGGTCGCGGGGATCTTGCCGTCGGCGCGCAGGGCGTCGTTGGTGTTGAGGATCTCCGAACGCTCGACCTGCTCGCCGGCGATGTAGGACGAATCGCCCGGGTTCTCGACCACGACGCGGCGCAGCATCTGGCGCACGATCACCTCGATGTGCTTGTCGTTGATCTTCACGCCCTGCAGGCGGTAGACGTCCTGCACCTCATCGACGATGTAGCGCGCGAGCTCTTCCATGCCCAGCAGGCGCAGGATGTCCTGCGGATCGGCGGGGCCGTCGACGATGCTCTCGCCCTTGTTGACCACCTGGCCTTCGTGCACCAGGATGTTCTTCTCTTTCGGGATGAGCTCTTCCCAGACCTTGCCTTCGGGGTCGGTGATCTGCAGGCGGATCTTGCCCTTGGTCTCCTTGCCGAACGACACGGTACCGGTCATTTCCGCGAGGATGCCGGCGTCCTTGGGCGAACGCGCCTCGAACAGCTCGGCCACGCGCGGCAGACCACCCGTGATGTCGCGGGTCTTCTGGCCTTCGACCGGGATGCGGGCCAGCACTTCGCCGGGGCCCACGTCCTGGCCATCGCGCACCTGGATCAGCGCGCCGACCTGGAAGCCGATGGTCACGGCGTGATCGGTGCCGGGGATCTTCACCTCGCTGCCCGAGGCGTCGACCAGCTTCACCTGCGGACGCACCACCTTGGTGGCGCCGCGGCGCTTGGGATCGATCACCACCAGCGTGGACAGACCGGTCACGTCGTCGACCTGCTTGGCGACGGTGAGGCCCTCTTCCACGTTCTCGAACTTCACCGTGCCGGCGAATTCCGTGATGATGGGTCGGGTCAGCGGGTCCCAGTTGGCCAGGATGGTGCCGGCCTTGATCTGCTGGTCGGCCTTGATGGTCAGGATGGCGCCGTACGGCACCTTGTGGCGCTCGCGCTCGCGGCCGTGTTCGTCCTGGATGATGATCTCGCCCGAACGCGCGATCACCACCAGCTCGCCCTTGGAGTTGGTCACGTAGCGCATGGTGGCGTTGAAGCCGATCACGCCGCTGGACTTGGCTTCCACGCTCGAGGCCACCGCCGCACGCGAGGCCGCACCACCGATGTGGAAGGTGCGCATGGTCAGCTGGGTGCCGGGTTCACCGATGGACTGCGCGGCGATCACGCCCACCGCTTCGCCGATGTTGGCCAGGCCGCCGCGGCCGAGGTCGCGGCCGTAGCACTTGGCGCACAGGCCGTAGCGGGTTTCGCAGGTCAGCGCGGTGCGCACCTTCACCTCGTCCACGCCCGCCGCTTCCAGCATGTCGAGCATGTCCTCGTCGAGCATCTCGCCCGCGGGCACGAGCACCGCGCGCGTCTCGGGGTGGATCACCTCTTCGGCCGTGGTGCGGCCGAGCACGCGGTCGCGCAGCGATTCGATGACTTCACCGCCTTCGACGATGGCGCGCATCAGGGTGCCGTTGCTGGTGCCGCAGTCCTGCTGGGTCACCACCAGGTCCTGCGTCACGTCCACGAGACGGCGGGTCAGGTAACCCGAGTTCGCGGTCTTCAGCGCGGTGTCGGCCAGACCCTTTCGCGCACCGTGCGTGGAGATGAAGTACTGCAGCACGTTGAGACCTTCACGGAAGTTCGCCGTGATGGGGGTCTCGATGATGGAGCCGTCGGGCTTGGCCATCAGGCCGCGCATGCCGGCGAGCTGGCGGATCTGCGCCGCGGAACCGCGGGCGCCCGAGTCGGCCATCATGTAGATGGAGTTGAACGACTCCTGGTCCACTTCCTTGCCGCTGCGGTCGGTGGTCTTCTGCTTGGCCAGCTGGGCCATCATGACCTTGGAGATCTCGTCACCGGCCTTGCCCCAGATGTCCACCACCTTGTTGTAGCGCTCGCCGGCGGTCACGAGACCGGAGGCGTACTGCTGGGCGATTTCCTTCACCTCGGACTCGGCGCGCTCGATGATGCCGCTCTTCTCCTTGGGCACCAGCATGTCGTCGACGGCGATCGAGATGCCGGCGCGCGTGGCCAGGCGGAAGCCGTTCTGCAGCAGCTTGTCGGCGAAGACCACGGTCTCCTTGAGGCCGCACTTGCGGAAGCTCGTGTTGATGAGACGCGAGATTTCCTTCTTCTTGAGCGGCTTGTCCAGCACCGAGAAGGGCAGGCCCTTGGGCAGGATCTCGGACAGCAGCGCGCGGCCCACGGTGGTGTCGACCAGCTTGAGGTTGGACACGAACTCGCCCGTGGCCTTGTCCTTGGTCCATTCGACCAGGCGCACGCTCACGCGCGCGGTGAGCTCCACCACGCCGTTGTCGAGCGCGCGTTGCAGCTCGGGCAGGTCGGCGAAGATCATGCCTTCGCCCTTGCCGTTGATCTTCTCGCGGGTGGCGTAGTACAGGCCCAGCACCACGTCCTGCGAGGGCACGATGGAGGGCTCGCCGTTGGCGGGGAACAGCACGTTGTTGGAGGCCAGCATCAGCGTGCGGGCTTCCAGCTGGGCTTCCACCGACAGCGGCACGTGCACGGCCATCTGGTCACCGTCGAAGTCGGCGTTGAAGGCCGCGCAAACGAGCGGGTGCAGCTGGATCGCCTTGCCCTCGATCAGGATGGGCTCGAAGGCCTGGATGCCCAGGCGGTGCAGCGTGGGCGCGCGGTTCAGCAGAACCGGGTGCTCCTTGATGACCTCTTCGAGGATGTCCCACACCACGGGGGTGCCGGCTTCCACTTCCTTCTTCGCGGCCTTGATGGTGGTCGCGATGCCCATGGCTTCGAGGCGCGAGAAGATGAAGGGCTTGAACAGCTCGAGCGCCATCAGCTTGGGCAGGCCGCACTGGTGCAGCTTGAGCGTCGGGCCCACCACGATGACCGAACGGCCCGAGTAGTCGACGCGCTTGCCCAGCAGGTTCTGGCGGAAGCGGCCGCTCTTGCCCTTGATCATGTCGGCCAGCGACTTGAGCGCGCGCTTGTTGGCGCCCGTCATGGCCTTGCCGCGGCGGCCGTTGTCGAGCAGGCTGTCGACGGCTTCCTGCAGCATGCGCTTCTCGTTGCGCGCAATGATCTCGGGCGCCTTGAGTTCGAGCAGGCGCTTGAGACGGCTGTTGCGGTTGATGACGCGGCGGTACAGGTCGTTGAGGTCGGAGGTCGCGAAGCGGCCACCGTCCAGCGGCACCAGCGGACGCAGGTCCGGCGGCAGCACGGGCAGCACGTCGAGCACCATCCACTCGGGCTTGATGCCCGAGCGCTTGAAGGCCTCGATGACCTTGAGGCGCTTGGCGTTCTTCTTGATCTTGAGCTCGGAGCCGGTCAGGTCGTTGCGCAGCTTCTCGATCTCGACGTCGAGATCGATGTTCTCCAGCAGCTCCTTGATGCCCTCGGCGCCCATCTTGGCGACGAACTCGTCACCGTATTCCTTGCGCTTGGCGTCGTAGTCGTCCTCGGACATGATGCTGAACTTCTTCAGCGGGGTCATGCCGGGGTCGGTCACCACGTAGGCTTCGAAGTACAGCACGCGCTCGATGTCGCGCAGCGTCATGTCGAGCACCAGGCCCAGGCGCGAGGGCAGCGACTTCAGGAACCAGATGTGCGCGCAGGGCGCGGCCAGGTCGATGTGACCCATGCGCTCGCGGCGCACCTTGGTCTGCGTGACTTCAACGCCGCACTTCTCGCAGATGACACCGCGGTGCTTGAGGCGCTTGTACTTGCCGCACAGGCACTCGTAGTCCTTGATGGGGCCGAAGATCTTGGCGCAGAACAGGCCGTCGCGCTCGGGCTTGAACGTGCGGTAGTTGATGGTCTCGGGCTTCTTGACTTCACCGAAGGACCAGGAGCGGATTTTTTCCGGCGAGGCCAGGCCGATGCGGATCGCATCGAAATGCTCGTCGGGCGTGAACTGCTTGAACAGGTCGAGCAAGGATTTCATGTGAGCTTTCCTTTACTTCAGTGGATCACGAACGCTCGAGTTCGATGTCGATACCGAGCGAGCGGATCTCTTTGACCAGCACGTTGAACGACTCGGGCATGCCCGCGTCGATGGTGTGCTCGCCCTTGACGATGGACTCGTACACCTTGGTGCGGCCCTGCACGTCGTCGGACTTGACGGTGAGCATCTCTTGCAGGATGTACGAGGCGCCGTAGGCTTCGAGCGCCCACACCTCCATCTCGCCGAAACGCTGGCCACCGAATTGCGCCTTGCCGCCCAGCGGCTGCTGGGTGACGAGCGAGTACGGGCCGGTGGAGCGGGCGTGCATCTTGTCGTCGACCAGGTGGTGCAGCTTCAGGAAGTGCATGTAGCCCACGGTGGTCTTGCGCTCGAAGGCGTCGCCGGTGCGGCCGTCGTAGAGCTGCGCCTGCGTGCGGGTCTCGGTGAGGCCCTTGAGCGCGGCGATGTCGTCCGGGTAGGCCAACTTGAGCATGGCGCGGATCTCGTCTTCCGACGCGCCGTCGAACACGGGCGACGCGAAGGGCACGCCGTGCTGCAGGTTGTCGGCCATCTCGAGCACCTCGGCGTCGGACAGCGCGGAGAAGTCTTCCTTCTTGCCCATCTGGTTGAAGACGGTGTCGAGGTACTGGCGAATTTCCGCGACCTTGGCTTCGCGCTGCAGCATGTCGCCGATGCGCTGGCCCAGGCCCTTGGCGGCCCAGCCCAGGTGCACTTCGAGCACCTGGCCCACGTTCATGCGCGAAGGCACGCCCAGCGGGTTGAGCACCACGTCGGCGGGCGTGCCGTCGGCCATGTAGGGCATGTCTTCCACGGGCACGATCTTGGAGACCACACCCTTGTTGCCGTGACGGCCGGCCATCTTGTCGCCAGGCTGCAGGCGGCGCTTGACGGCCAGGTAAACCTTGACCATCTTGAGCACGCCGGCGGGCAGCTCGTCGCCTTGCGTGAGCTTCTTGCGCTTCTCTTCGAACGCGAGGTCGAAGCTGTGGCGGGTCTGCTCCATCGAGTTCTTGATCGACTCGAGCTGGGCGGCCACGTTCTCGTCCGCGGGGCGGATGTCGAACCAGTGGTACTTCTCGACGTCGGCCAGGTAGGCCTTGTCGATGGTGGTGCCCTTGTTGAGCTTCTTCGGACCGCCGTTGGCGACCTTGCCCACGAGCAGCTTCTCGATGCGGTCGAAGGCGTCGGCCTCGACGATGCGCAGCTGGTCGTTCAGATCGAGGCGGAAGCGCTTGAGCTCGTCGTCGATGATCTGCTGGGCGCGCTTGTCGCGCTGGATGCCTTCGCGGGTGAACACCTGCACGTCGATCACGGTGCCCTGCGAGCCCTGCTCCACGCGCAGCGAGGTGTCCTTCACGTCGGACGCCTTCTCGCCGAAGATGGCGCGCAGCAGCTTCTCTTCGGGCGTGAGCGTGGTCTCGCCCTTGGGCGTGACCTTGCCGACCAGCACGTCGCCGGGCAGCACTTCGGCGCCCACGTAGATGATGCCGGACTCGTCGAGGCGGTTGAGCTGCTGCTCGGCCAGGTTCGGGATGTCGCGGGTGATCTCTTCGGCGCCCAGCTTGGTGTCGCGCGCCATCACCACCAGCTCCTCGATGTGGATGCTGGTGTAGCGGTCGTCGGCCACCACGCGTTCGCTGATGAGGATCGAGTCCTCGAAGTTGTAGCCGTTCCAGGGCATGAAAGCGATCAGCATGTTCTGGCCGATCGAGATCTCGCCGAGGTCGGTGGACGCGCCGTCTGCGATCACGTCACCCTTGGCCAGCTTGTCGCCCTTCTTCACGATGGGGCGCTGGTGGATGTTGGTGTTCTGGTTGGAGCGCTGGTACTTGATGAGGTTGTAGATGTCCACGCCGACCTCGCCGGCCACCGCCTCCTCGTCGTTCACGCGGATCACGATGCGGGTGGCGTCGACGTAGTCGACCACGCCGCCGCGGTTCGCGGTGACCACGGTGCCGGAGTCGACCGCGGCCACGCGCTCGATGCCGGTGCCCACGAAGGGCTTCTCGGGACGCAGCACGGGCACGGCCTGGCGCGACATGTTGGCGCCCATCAGCGCGCGGTTGGCGTCGTCGTGCTCGAGGAAGGGCACGAGCGAGGCGGCCACCGAGACGATCTGCGCCGGCGACACGTCCATGTACTGGATGGTGTCGGGGCCGGTCAGGATCGATTCGCCTTTTTCACGGGCGGACACCAGCTCTTCGGTCAGGCGGCCGTCCTTGTCGAGCACGGCGTTGGCCTGCGCGATCACGTACTTGCCTTCTTCGATGGCCGACAGGTAGTCGATCTGGTTCGTGACCTTGCCGTCGACCACGCGGCGGTACGGCGTTTCGATGAAGCCGTACTCGTTGAGGCGCGCATACAGGGCCAGCGAGTTGATCAGGCCGATGTTCGGACCTTCCGGCGTCTCGATCGGGCACACGCGGCCGTAGTGCGTGACGTGCACGTCGCGCACCTCGAAGCCGGCGCGCTCGCGCGTCAGACCACCCGGGCCCAGGGCCGAGACGCGGCGCTTGTGCGTGATCTCGGCCAGCGGGTTGGTCTGGTCCATGAACTGCGACAACTGCGAGGCGCCGAAGAACTCCTTGAGCGCCGCGGAAATCGGCTTGGAGTTGATCAGGTCGTGCGGCATCAGCGGGTCTTGCTCGGCCTGGCCGAGGCGCTCCTTCACGGCCTTCTCGATGCGCGCGAGGCCGGTGCGGTACTGGTTCTCGGCCAGTTCGCCCACGCAGCGCACGCGGCGGTTGCCCAGGTGGTCGATGTCGTCGACTTCGCCGCGGCCGTTGCGCAGGTCCACGAGGATCTTGACCACGGCCAGGATGTCTTCGTTGGACAGCACCATCGGGCCGGTCGCTTCGTTGCGGCCGACGCGGGCGTTGAATTTCATGCGGCCCACGCGCGACAGGTCGTACGTGTCCGGGTTGTAGAACAGGCGGTGGAACAGGGCCTGCACGGCGTCTTCGGTCGGCGGCTCGCCGGGGCGCATCATGCGGTAGATGGCCACGCGGGCGGCGAACTCGTCCACCGTCTCGTCGATGCGCAGGGTCTGGCTGATGTAGGCGCCCTGGTCGAGTTCGTTGGTGTAGATGCAGGCCAGGTCCTGGATGCCGGCGGCGCGCAGCTTCTTGAGCAGCGCTTCGGTCAGTTCGTCGTTGGCCTTGGCCAGGATCTCGCCGCTGTCGGGGTCAACGATGTTCTTGGCGACCACGCGGCCGATCAGGAAGTCTTCGGGCACGCTGATGTGCGTGGTGCCCGACTGCTCGAGTTCGCGCGTGTGGCGCGCGGTGATGCGCTTGTCTTTCGCGACCACGACCTTGCCCGACTTGTCGGTGATGTCGAAGCGCGCCACCTCACCGCGCAGGCGCTCGGGCACGAAGGCCATCTGCGCGCCGCTGTCCATGATGCGGAAGTGGTCGTTGACGAAGAAGTTGGCCAGGATCGATTCCGGCGTCAGGCCGATGGCCTTGAGCAGGATGGTGACCGGCATCTTGCGGCGGCGGTCGACGCGGAAGAACAGCACGTCCTTGGGGTCGAATTCGAAGTCGAGCCAGGAGCCGCGGTAGGGAATGATGCGGGCCGAGAACAGCAGCTTGCCCGAGCTGTGCGTCTTGCCCTTGTCGTGTTCGAAGAAAACGCCCGGCGAGCGGTGCAGCTGCGAGACGATCACGCGCTCGGTGCCGTTGATGATGAACGAGCCCTTGTCGGTCATCAGGGGCACTTCGCCCATGTAGACCTCTTGCTCCTTCACCTCTTTGACCACCTTCGATTGCGGGGTGGACGACTCGCGGTCGTAGATGATGAGCTGCACACGCGCGCGCACGGCCGACGCGAAGGTCAGGCCGCGGGTCTGGCACTCGCGCACGTCGAACGCGGGCTTGGCCAGGTTGTACTCGACGAACTTCATCTCGACGAAGCCGTTGTGCGAGACGATGGGGAACGCCGAGGTGAACGCGGCCTGCAGACCTTCGTTGGTGCGCTGCTTGGGCGGCGTGTCGGCCTGCAGGAAGGCGGTGTACGCATCCTTCTGCATCTGCAGCAGGTAAGGAATGGTCAGCACGTTCTCGCGCGTGCCGAAACTTTTCCGGATGCGCTTGCGTTCGGTGTACGAGTAATTCGATGCCATGAGATCTCCGGGCTTGAGGTCTTGGCGACTGTCGGTCAGCGGCGCGCTGCGCTGACGAGCTTGGTGGCTGGCCTCTACCAACCGATGGCGGACGGCCCGCGCATTGCACGCGGGCCCGAACCAAGTGGTCTTCTGCAGTCGGGGTCAGAAGACACTTGAAAACCGGCGCGGGGGTGGTTTTCAGGTGTGCTCTGAAAGCACACAAGGCTGGAGGCCCTTTCGAGCACTCCAGCCTGCGGGGTCGAGCGGATTACTTGAGCTCGGCCTTGGCGCCGGCTTCCACCAGCTTCTTCACGGCGGCTTCGGCGTCGGCCTTGGCAATGCCTTCTTTCACGTTCTTGGGCGCGCCGTCGACCAGGTCTTTGGCTTCTTTCAGGCCCAGACCGGTGATTTCGCGCACGGCCTTGATGACGGACACCTTGTTGGCGCCGGCGTCGGTCAGCACGACGTTGAATTCGGTCTTCTCTTCAGCGGCGGCGGCAGCGGCGCCACCACCGGCGGCGGCCGGAGCGGCCATGGCCGCGGCGCTCACGCCGAACTTCTCTTCGATGGCTTTCACCAGGTCGTTGAGTTCCATGACCGACATGCTGTCCAGGGCGGTCAGAAATGCGTCTTTATCGAATGCCATTTGGGTTTCCTATCAATCGGTTGAATGGGGGGACACTGCGCGCGCTCAGGCGGCAGCGGTTTCGCCTTCGCCTTTTTTCGCGGCCAGCGCGCCGAGGACCACCGCGGTGCGGGAGATCGGCGATTTGAGCAGGCCACAAAGCTGCGCGAGCAGGACCTCTTTCGAGGGGATGCTGGCGAGCTGCTTCACACCTTCGACGTCCAGCGCCTTGCCCGCGTAGACACCGCCGCGAATGACCAGCTTGTCGTTGGTCTTCGCGAACTCGGCCACCACCTTGGCGGCGGCCACAGCGTCTTCGGAGAAGCCGTAGACCAGCGGACCGGTCATCTTGTCGGCCACGACCTCGAACGGGCTGCCGGCGACCGCACGGCGGGCCAGGGTGTTTTTCAACACGCTCAGGCTCACGCCGCTGTTGCGGGCGGTCACACGCAGCTTGTCCATGGAAGCGACCGTGATGCCGCGGTATTCCGCGATCACGAGGGTTTGAGCTTTGGCGGCGAGGCCGGTCACTTCGGTGATGACCGCTTCTTTCTCACTGCGATTCAGACTCAAGGTTCACTCCTTCAATGTGCGGGGGTGTTGCCACCCTTCACACGCCTCATTGCAGCGATCAACCGATGTCCGAAACCCTGGGATTTCTTTCAGCGGCGGGATCGCCATCTGCGTTGGCCCCCGGTGGGGAATTAAGTGGGCCCGTGAAGGCCCACGCCAACGGTCTTGGATGGCCCCGGGGCCGGCGTTGCCGCCCGCTCCGGACCCACCACACCCGGGCGGCCGAGGCCGCCCGAATTCTTCAAACCATCAGGCCGACAGCGTCTGGGTGTCCACGCGGACACCCACACCCATGGTCGACGAGACGGCCAGCTTGCGCAGGTACACGCCCTTGCTGGTGGCCGGCTTGGCCTTGTTCAGGGCGTCGATCAGCGCCAGCAGGTTGCCCTGCAGCTTGGCGGCGTCGAACGAACGGCGGCCAATGGTGCCGTGGATGATGCCGGCCTTGTCGACGCGGAACTGCACCTGACCGGCCTTGGCGTTCTTCACCGCGGTGGCCACGTCGGGCGTCACGGTGCCGACCTTGGGGTTGGGCATCAGGCCGCGAGGACCGAGCACCTGACCCAGGGTACCGACCACGCGCATCGCGTCGGGCGAGGCGATGACCACGTCGAAATCGATGTTGCCGGCCTTCACCGAAGCGGCGAGGTCGTCCATGCCGACGATGTCGGCACCGGCGGCCTTGGCTTCTTCGGCCTTGGCGCCCTGGGCGAACACCGCCACGCGCTTGGTCTTGCCGGTGCCGTTGGGCATCACGACGGCGCCGCGCACCACCTGGTCGGATTTCTTGGCGTCCACGCCGAGCTGGATCGAGACGTCGATCGACTCATCGAACTTGGCGGTGGCGAATTCCTGAACGATCTTCAGGGCGTCGGTCAGGGGGTACAGCTTGTTGCTGTCGACCTTGCCTTCGGACAGTTTCTGCTTTTTGGTGAGCTTGGCCATTTACACGCCCTCCACGATCACGCCCATCGAACGGGCCGAACCGGCGATCGTGCGCACAGCGGCGTCCACGTCGGCAGCGGTCATGTCCTTCATCTTGGTCTTGGCGATTTCCTCGAGCTGGGCCCGGGTGATCTTGCCGACCTTGTTCTTGTTGGGCACCGAAGAGCCCTTGTCGAGCTTGATGGCCTTCTTGATCAGGGTCGTCGCCGGCGGCGTCTTGATGATGAAGGTGAAGCTCTTGTCCGCGAAGGCCGTGATCACCACGGGCAGCGGCAGACCGGGCTCGACGCCCTGGGTCTGGGCGTTGAACGCCTTGCAGAACTCCATGATGTTCAGACCGCGCTGACCCAGCGCCGGACCGATCGGGGGAGAGGGGTTGGCCTTACCAGCTGGCACCTGCAGCTTGATGAAGCCGACGATTTTCTTCGCCATGTTTCAGCTCCTGCGAGTTCAAACGGTGGGTATCAGCCACCTCCTCGCGCTTGGGGACCCGGAAAAATCAAGGCGCTCGCGTCGGGCCGACCCGCGAACGCCGGAAACGATCAGGTCTTTTCGACCTGGCTGAATTCGAGCTCGACCGGCGTGGCGCGACCGAAGATGGTCACCGACACGCGCATCTTGTTCTTCTCGTAGTTGACTTCTTCGACCGTGCCGTTGAAGTCGGTGAAGGGGCCTTCCTTGACGCGCACGTACTCGCCCACCACGAACTCCACCTTGTGGCGCGGCTTGTCGGTGCCTTCCTGCATCTGGCTGACGATCTTCTGAACGTCCTCTTCCGAGATGGGCACGGGGCGGTTCTTGGCACCGCCGACGAAGCCGGTCACCTTGTTGGTGTGCTTGATCAGGTGCCAGGTGTCGTCGTCCATCACCATTTCCACCAGCACGTAGCCGGGGAAGAACTTGCGTTCGGTGGTGCGCTTCTGGCCGTTCTTGACCTCGACCACCTCTTCGGTGGGCACGAGGATGCGGCCGAACTTGTCCTGCATGCCGGCGCGGTTGATGCGCTCGATGATGTTGCGCTCGGCGGCCTTCTCCATGCCCGAATAGGCATGCACCACATACCAGCGCATGCCTTCGGCGGGGGCCAACTGGGCCGCGGACGTCTGTTGTTCGGTCATTGGGTCATCTCCAGCGCAGGATCAGGTCGTAGAAGACCCATTCCAGCGTTTTGTCGGTCAGCCACAGGAAGATCGCCATCACCACCACGAAGACGAACACGTAGGCGGTCATCTGCATGGCTTCCTTGCGGGCCGGCCACACCACCTTCTTGACCTCTTTCCACGAGTCGCGGCCGAAAGCGATCAGCTGCTTGCCCGACTCGGACACCGCGAACACCGCGATGCCCGCGGCCAGCGCGACGATCAGCGCGCCCCACTGGGCCAACGCGCCGCGGCCACCCAGCAGGTAGAAGGCCACGAAACCGCCCAGCACCAACGCCACGGCCAAGCCCAGCTTGGCTTTGTCGGCGCCAGAAGAAACGGTTTGAACGTCGGAGGAGGCCATGAGATTCAGACGATGGTTGTTCGGACCGCGGGGTGCGCACCCCGGGGGCATGAGACACGCAAGCCCACCAGAGGTCTCAGCGACTTCGGTGGGCTTGTGATCCACGAAACAGGTGATCGGATCGGACGGATGCGGTTCCTGTCAGGTGGCAGGGGCAGAGGGAATCGAACCCCCAACCTTCGGTTTTGGAGACCGACGCTCTGCCAATTGAGCTATACCCCTACGCGGCTGTTGCCCTGGTTGCCCAGGCGATTACTCGATGATCTTGGCCACGACGCCGGCGCCGACGGTGCGGCCGCCTTCGCGGATGGCAAAGCGCAGGCCTTCTTCCATGGCGATGGGCGCGATCAGCTTGACGGTGATCGACACGTTGTCGCCA